>NZ_HF986820.1:81621-151551 GCF_000431195.1 Prevotella sp. CAG:255
CGCCTGCTGAACCGAGGAAGCCTTCTTCTTCTCCCACGGTGCAGAAGATGAAGTCGGTGTCCTGTTCGGGCACGAATTTCAGCTTGGTCTGTGTGCCGTTCAGAAATCCTTTGCCTTTAAGTCCGCCCGAGCCTATGGCTATCTCGCTCTGGTGGACGTTGTATCCCGCTCCGGCAAGGTCTTCGTCGAGGCCAAGCAGAACGTTGATACGCACCCTCTGGTGGGGCTCCATGATATTGTTGAGCACATAGTCGGCCGAATAGAAGAAGGCTATTGAGCCGATTGTGAACAGCAGGATGTAAAGATAGTGCTTTATGCGCCTGTTCATCCAAAGGTAGACCAGATATCCCACAAGACCTGCGCTGACAGCCAGCTGCACCCATACGATGTCGAACGGGATGACGAACACGGCGAAAAGAAGTGCAAGGAGAGTTATGCCTACAGAGTAGACAAGTATGGTCAGGGCCTGCTGCTTGTCCTTGCAGTAGACGTAGACCATGCCCGACGTGAATATCTGTACGAGCAGCAATACGGCAAACTTGCCTATTGATGTCGTAGTGTCGAACATCAGAGCTTCCTCGTAACGTATGCCCACAACGAAATAGATAACCATTGCAACGCCCGTGAACAGCACGCTGCCGGTCATTCCTTCGCGGTAGAACATGAGGAAGAAGGATATGTAGACCAGTGCCGAGCCTGTTTCTTTCTGTGCCACGATGAAGAGCATCGGCAGCAATACCACCGCGAAGGCGGCCGCCATGTCTTTCCATCTGTGCATGTTGAAGCCGTAGGTGCTCATCAGTTTCGACACGGCAAGGGCTGTGGCAAACTTGGCAAACTCGGCAGGCTGCAGTCGCAGCGGGCCAAGCACGAGCCATGAGCGCGAGCCTTTTATCTCGTGGGGGTTGAATATCGTTGCAAACAGCAGCAACAGCAGTATGGCGTATATGATATAGGCGAACGTGTCGTAGAAGCGGTCGTCGAGCATCAGCAGCACGAAGCCGAGGCAGATAGACGTGCCTATCCACACTATCTGCATGCCCGAGCGTGTGCTCAGACTGAATATGTCGGTGTCGCCGTAGGTATAGCTTGCACCGCACACGCTCAGCCAGCCGAATGCCAGCAGAGCCAAATATATGCCTATCGTCCACCAGTCGAGCGAACGAAGTACGCTTGGTTGTTTATCTGTTTGCTGCCCCATAACTTATACGTCTGCGCTGGAAGTCGGTCGCCCTCTTCTCTGATTCGGGCGAGAGCTTGCCTTTGATATACTGTTCCATCATAAGTGCGCCGATAGGCACACCATAGTCGGCGCCGAATCCGCCGTTTTCAACATACACGGCGATGGCTATCTTAGGATTGTTCATCGGCGCGAAGCCCATGAATATAGAGTGGTCTTGTCCGTGGTTCTGTGCCGTACCGGTCTTTCCGCACACCTCATAGTCGGCCCTGTCGGCGGCGCGGCAGGTTCCTCCGGTTACTGCACGCCTCATGCCTGCCACGATATATTCGTATGCCCTGCGGCTGGCTTTTGTGTAATGTTTCTCTCTGAACTTGGCTTCGAGCTGTTCGCCTTTCACCTTCTTCACCACGTGCGGTGTGTAGAAGTATCCGCGGTTGGCTATCGTTGCCCCGAGGTTGGCTATCTGCAGCGGCGTAAGCAGCACCTCGCCCTGTCCTATGGCGATGCTGATTACGGTCAGGGCATTCCATGAACCCCTGTATGCCTTGTCGTAATATTGTGCGTTTGGTATCAGGCCTCGTTTCTCTCCGGACAGGTCGATGCCCAGTTTGTAGCCGAATCCCATGCTCACCATGTAGTCGCGCCATGTGTTCATGCCTTCCTGTACATTCTTGTATTTCTTCCTGTTGCCGAGCATATAGTAGAGTCCCCAGCAGAAGTAGCCGTTGCAGGATGTTCCTATTGCGGGTACTAGGCTTATAGGTGAGGCGTGGCCGTGGCATCCTACGTGTAGTCCGCGGCAGTAGAATCCGTGGTGACAGGGGAACGATGTTCCCGGGCCGATTATGCCTTCTGTAAGGAAGGTGAGGCCTTGTGTGGTCTTGAATGTTGAGCCCGGAGGATACATACCCATGATTGAGCGGTTGAGCAGCGGCTTCCACGGGTTGCGTGAGAGCATGGCGTGCATCTTTCCGCGCTTGCGTCCAGTTACCGTCCTCGGGTCGTATGTAGGCGATGATACCATGCACAGCACCTCGCCGGTGGACGGCTCGATGGCCACGATGCTGCCTATCTTTCCCTCAAGGAGCCTCTCGCCCAGTGCCTGCAGCTTTATGTCGAGGCTCAGAGTGAGGTCTTTGCCCGGCACAGGCCTGCGGTCGAACTTTCCGTTCATGTAGCTGCCCTGTATCCGGCCGTGGGCGTCGCGCAGCATTATCTGCACGCCCTTCTCGCCGCGCAGCTGCTTTTCGTATGACTTCTCCACGCCCATCTTGCCTATGTAGTCGCCGGGCTGATAGTAGGAATCTTCCTCTATGTCGGCTGCCGACACTTCAGCCACGTCGCCAAGTACGTGTGCGGCATACGGCATGGTGTATTGTCTTACGCTTCGGCGCTGTACGTAGAAGCCCGGAAAACGGTAAATCTTTTCCTGGAATACGCTGAACTCTTTTTCTGACAGCTGGCTCATGAAGAGCTGCTGCGTGAAGCGTGAGTAGCCGGGATTCTTGTTGCGGTCTTTTATCTCCTCCATTCTCTTGATGAAAAACTCTTTTGTTATGCCAAGAGAATTGCAGAATTCGGTGGTGTCGAGTCTTCCTTTCTCCTCGTTCATCACCACCATTATGTCGTAGGCATTCTGGTTGTATACGAGCAGTTTGCCGTTTCTGTCGGATATGACGCCACGCGCCGGAAACTCAACTTTCTTGAGGAAAGCGTTGCTGTCGGCGTTTTTCTTGTAGTCGTCGCTCATTATCTGCAGCGTGAAAAGGCGTATGATGTAGACGGTGACTATGAATATAGCCACTCCCGCAATGACATAACGTCTGTATTCAAGTCCGTATTCCTTGTCCATAATCCGGCCTTTCCTGCTTTTAGAACATTATCTTTTTCTGACGTTTTCGATTACAATTATCAGGATTACGGTGAGCACGGTGCTTCCACCGATGTTTTTGAGCCATTGCAGCCAGTTGAAGAAGTTGAACGACTCAATGGTGAAGAATATGATATTGTAAGCGAAAACGCATATTATCGTGTAGTAGATAAATTTTGCCATGCCCAGCGATCTTATCGTAGGCTTGAGGTCTTCAGGCGAGTCACGCTGTATGAACAGATTGAGGACGTATGGCTGCATCAGGCCGAGCAGTGTGGTCGACGTTGCCGCCACGCCCGGAGTGTTGGAGAAAATGTCGATGCAGAGACCTGTGAAGAAGCTCCAAAGCAGTGTGCCCCATCGGGGATAGTCGTGTCTGAACAGCAGTATGAAATATACATACAGCAGCGGCGTGGCGCAACCGAACAAGTTGATGTGGTTGAGCACCAGGGCCTGTGCCAGACATAGGATGATGAATGTGAGAAACTGTTTTATTATTTCTATGTTCATTCTGTTGTCGTTATCCTTAGTTCTGCTTTATTTTTAATGAGTCTTCAGCCGAGCGGAGCAGGTTGATGCGCTCCTCCATTGCCGAATTGTCAATGATGCATACGTCGCGGATGTTGCCGAAATCAGTTGTAAGACGCACCTGTATTCTGTAAGAGAGTCCGTCGTGCGAGTTGTATACGTGCAGTATCTGTCCTACGATAATGCCCGGAGGGAATATCGAAGAGTAGCCGCTCGTCTCAACAAGGTCGCCGAGACGGAAGTGTGCGTGGCGCGGGATGTCGTCTACATAGGCCAGCTCTGCCGCACCGCCTGTCCAGTGCAGATATCCGTAATAGCCGCGCTTCTTGATGGTGACGCTGATGTTCGACTTGGAGTTGAGCACCGGTATGACCACAGAATAATGCTCTGACACCATGTAAACTACGCCCACGACGCCGTTTCCACAGGCCACGCCCATGTCCTTGCGCACGCCGTCGGCCGAGCCTTTGTCAAGGGTTATAAAGTTGTCTCTCTTGTCGATAGAGTTGGTTATAACCTTTGCCGGTATGAGCTTGTAGTCTTTCAGTATCTCCATCTGTGCGCGCTGAAGGCGTGTAGAGTCGCCCGTGTTGCTCTTTATCTGTTCAGACAGCTTCCTTACTGTCTGCTCGAGATAAAGGTTGCGCGTATTGAGTTGCTGGTTTATCTTTGTCAGGTTGAAGAATGTCTTCACTGCAGCGTCCCATTCGTATACCTTTCCGGTTACGGCATTGGCCGACGAGAAGAACACGCTGCCCTGATAGCTGTTGAATCTGAACAGCAGCGTCAGGCTGATAACTTCAAGTATGACAAAGAGAAACCAGTGGTTATATTTCGCAAGAAATTCCAGTAGGTTGCGCATGGCTTATCTCATCAAGAACGAGAAGCGGTCAACGTTCTTCAATGCAATACCCGCTCCTTTTGCTACGCTGTGCAAAGGATCGTCGGCCACGTGGAACTGGATGTTAATCTTGTCGGTGAGACGTTTGTCGAGACCTCTGAGCAGTGCGCCTCCTCCGGTGAGGTAGATACCGTTCTTTACGATGTCGGCATAAAGCTCAGGCGGAGTCTTCTCGAGAGCAGAGAGCACGGCGTTCTCTATCTTGGCGATGGTGCGGTCAAGACAGTGTGCTATCTCCTGATAGCATACGGGCACCTCCATAGGCAGGGCCGTAATCTTGTTAGGTCCGTGTACTACATAGTCTTCGGGAGCTTCTTCTCCAAGGTCTGTCAGTGCCGATCCTACGTGTATCTTGATGCGCTCGGCCATACGTTCGCTGACCTTGACATTGTGCTGGCGGCTCATGTACTCCTGAATTTCGGCAGTGAGGTCGTCGCCGGCAGTGCGGATAGAGTTGTTCGACACGATGCCTCCGAGAGAAATTACGGCAATCTCGGTGCTTCCGCCGCCGATGTCGACAATCATGTTACCTTCGGGAGCTTCAACGTCGATGCCGATGCCGATGGCAGCAGCCATAGGCTCGAATATGAGGTAGACGTCGCGTCCGTCGGCATGCTCGGCAGAGTCGCGCACGGCGCGCAGCTCAACTTCGGTAGAACCAGACGGCACGCCTATCACCATGCGGAGTGAAGGCGAGAAGAAACGTCTTCCGGTGTGTACCATCTTGATAAGTCCGCGCATCATCTGCTCACAGGCAGTGAAGTCGGCTATGACGCCGTCGCGCAGCGGGCGTATCGTGCGGATGTTGTCATGAGTCTTCTCATACATCATCTTAGCCTTTTCGCCTACGGCTATCATTTTGTCTGTGCGGCGGTCGAGCGCTACTACAGACGGCTCGTCAACAACAATCTTGTCATCACTGATAATGATGGTGTTGGCCGTGCCGAGATCCATTGCGATCTCCTGGATAAAAGAAAAAAATCCCATTACTTGATAAAGTTTATAGCTATAAATATAATTTTATTGTCTCTTCTTGAAGTCTTACGTCTTTCGCCCTGCAGGGCGAAAGACGTCGAGCGGATTGTCTTGTCTGTGTCTTATTTTTCAAACCATTCGTGAATGGCGGTGTCGTAGTGGCTGCTTACGCCGAAGGCGCGTGTAGCCAGCATGCGGCGGTCTTCGATGTCGGTCTGTGCGCCCTTCTTGTTGAGGATGTCGAGCAGCACGCCGTATTCAGCCTTGCTGGGCACGATCACCACGTCTTTGAAGTTCTTTGCTCCGGCGCGTATCAGAGATATTCCGCCAATGTCTATCTTTTCGATTATGTCGGCCTCAGAAGCTCCGCTTGCAACGGTCTGCTCGAAAGGATAGAGGTCTACGATAACCAGGTCGATTTCAGGTATTTCATACTGCTTCATCTGCTCCTGGTCGCCTTCGTTGTCGCGGCGGCCGAGGATGCCTCCGAATACTTTGGGGTGAAGAGTCTTCACGCGTCCTCCCAGGATAGAGGGATATGTCGTTACGCTCTCTACGGCCTGGCATTCATATCCGAGCGACTCGATAAACTTCTGTGTGCCGCCTGTAGATAAAAACTTTACTCCTTCTTCGTTCAGCTTAGCCAGCAGCTCGTCGAGTCCGTCTTTGTGAAACACGGACACGAGTGCGGTCTTGATTCTTTTTGTTTCAGCCATGTCTTTAAAAATTATCTGTTTTTTAGAGTGCAAAGTTACTAAAAAACGTTGATTTTACAATATATTTCAACCAAAAATTATAAATGTTTTGATTTAGGACAATAAATGCGGGCAGTGCATGGTGTTTTGGCGTTTGAAATGTGTTTCGCCGGGTTTTGCCGGGCCTTTCCGGCTTTGGCTGCGCCGGACTTGTCTTTTTGTGGTATGCTGCGTCATGTCTGTATCGTGTTTTGCGTGTATGTTATGGCACGTTGCTGTGCATCTTATGACCTGATACCAAGTGATTTGGCAGTCTTCCGTCCGTATGCTTTGATGCTTGTTTCTGTTCCGGCTGTTGTCTGCCTGCGGTCAGGTTCTGTGTCGTAGGGTGTAAGCATTATGGCTGTTTTATGGTGCAATGTGTCATTATGATTTTGTACGCGTTTCTGCTCGAAATAGAATTTGTGCAGCCGTTGTTTTGCGGCTTGTTCGGAATTTTCTTTACGAAACAATGCAAAAGCATAGGTTTCACATTTCCGTTTGATGCCTTTCGCTATGTAAAAGGCAAGCTTTCGCGTCCGTATTGACCGGCTTTTGCTGCTTGAAACGTGGCTTTTCGTACTGCTTTCCAGTGATTTTTATTGCACATTTTGTCTGTGCCCTTCGTATCGTCCGGTATTACAGTGTTTTATGATTGCACACGATTTGCGCGTTATT
Source organism: Prevotella sp. CAG:255 (assembly GCF_000431195.1). Taxonomy (NCBI): domain Bacteria; kingdom Pseudomonadati; phylum Bacteroidota; class Bacteroidia; order Bacteroidales; family Prevotellaceae; genus Prevotella; species Prevotella sp. CAG:255. The sequence continues at coordinate 88,491 of NZ_HF986820.1, forward strand.
TTAAGCCGTATGCGTGTCTGTTTCTGAAAAGCTGAGTTCTGAAGTGTTATTGCAAATCAAAAAGCAAGCGTTTTGCGGCTTATTCTGTCAATGTGTCGTGTGCTGCTGTGGCTTGTCTGATAGTGGTTTATCTGTTACTGCTTGATTTTATTGTCTGTTGTGGTCGTCTTGTTTTGTTATTTATTTTGTGCTTTGTCTGCTTCGGGGTTTCTTTTGTGTGAGCGGCAACTTGTTTTACGTGCAGGCTTTGTCCGTTCATGCGTCAACCGGTTGCCGGTCTTTTTTTTGTTGGTGCGTGTGGGGAGGGTTGGGGCTTAAATTGGCTTAAGAGAATGTAAAATAAAAGAGCCGCAACGTCTGTTGCGGCTCTTGTTGTAGCGGGGGTGGGACCCGAACCCACGACCTCCGGATTATGAATCCGACGCTCTAACCAGCTGAGCTACCCCGCCATCATTTTTCTTTGCGGTTGCAAAGGTAATACAATTTCTTTAAACACCAAAAAATATTTCAACTTTTTATCAAAATCTTATGCAAAAGGCGTAAATTTGTGGCAAATAACCAATGAAATGCCTTTAAACTATGGAGAAAAACAAAGTAAACATTGAACATGAGCTGCGCTCTAAGTCGGCCGGATTTATATGGTCGATGCTGAGCACGCCTGAAGGATTGGCCAAATGGCTTTCGGATGAAGTAAGGCTTAATGGCGATTTGTTTACCTTCACATGGGGTAACGTGTGGAGCGACCATGAGATAAGAACTTCGGCTGTGATAGACAAGAAAAAGTTCGACTATATACGCTTCAGATGGTGCGGCGAGGAGTATAAGGACACGTATTGGGAACTGAAAATGAACAAAAGTGACGTAACGGGTGATTTTGTCCTGATGATAACCGACTTTGCCCCCGAGGGCGAAAAGGATACCGTGGTGGATATCTGGCAGGCAAATCTCAGTGCGCTTAGACGGGCTACGGGGCTTTAGAAGCTTCGTAGCCTTTGTTTTTTGCGTGTCCGTCATCCCGCGTTGTGCGGCTTCGCGGCTCTCGCCGGCATATTGTTTCGTGCCGGTGTCCGTGGCTTTGGCATGCCGTTTGCATGCGCTTTTAGGGCGCGGTGCCGTGCCTTGTGCTGTTGACTGCTTTGCGTTGCGGCGTGGCAGGATGGCGGTGCCTTATACATCTTTTATTAAATAAAAAACGCAAAACGTTGTGGTTTGTGATATTTTTGTGCTAATTTTGCAAGCTGGTAAATCTGCTGTATAAATGTCAGAATTAGCATAAAAATGATTCTTAGAGTCAAAAAATTAGATAAATTTATCGCAAAACAGTTCGGACTCCTCTTTGTCGGAACGTTCTTTATATGTCAGTTCGTGCTGATGATGCAGTTTCTTTGGCGCTATGTCGACCAGCTCATCGGTAAGGGTCTGACCATGGACGTGCTGGCCCAGTTCTTCTGGTATATGAGTCTTATGCTCGTGCCGCAGGCGCTTCCGCTGGCCATCCTGCTTTCGTCGCTTATCGCCTTCGGTAACTTGGGCGAGAGCAGCGAGCTTACGGCCATCAAGGCTGCGGGCATATCGCTTATGCAGGCGTTCCGCTCGCTTGTGGTCATCGTCATATTCATAGCCTTGGGCTCTTTCTATTTTCAGGACGTAGTGGCTCCGAGCGCCAACATGTCGTTCTCGAGGCTGCTCCTTTCCATGAAGCAGAAGAGTCCCGAACTGGAGATTCCCGAGGGCATATTCTATGACGGCATTCCGCAGTGTAACCTTTATGTGCAGAAAAAAGACATAAAGACAGGCATGCTCTACGGTGTGATGATTTATAAGATGACCGACAGCTATGACGATGCCGCCATAATTCTGGCCGACTCGGGCATGCTGCAGTCTACGGCAGAGAAAAAGCATCTTGTGCTTACGCTGCACAGCGGCGAATGGTTTGAGAACATGAAGTCGCAGGAGTTTTCGGCAGGCGTAAGCGTGCCTTATCGCCGCGAGACCTTTGTCAAGAAGAGAATAGTGCTCGATTTCGATGCCGACTTTAACGTTGCCGACGCAAGCGCGCTCTCGAACAACGCACGCGGAAAGAGCATCGGACAGATCAACCGCGACGTCGATTCGCTTAACCACGTGTACGACAGCGTTGGCCGTGTGTTCTACAAAGATGCCAAGATGTCGTATTATTCTCCCGTGGCTGTGTCAAAGAAAGACTCTCTGAGAGCCGTCAAGATGGCCGGGACAAAGACTTACAGCTTCGACTCTGTCTACTCGAGACTTTCTGCCGACAGAAAGCTTGAGGCTGTTGATGCGGCCCTCAGCAAGGTGCAGCGCGAAATGAACGACCTCGACTTTAAGGGCATGATAACGGCAGACGGCGACAAACTTATACGACAGCACAAGATAGAGGCCATCAACAAGTTTACTTTGTCGCTTTCGTGCCTGATATTCTTCTTTATCGGTGCGCCCCTGGGCGCCATCATCCGTAAGGGCGGACTTGGCGTTCCGGTGATTATCTCCGTGCTGGTGTTCATCGTGTATTACATTTTCGAGAATACGGGCTACCGCATGTCGCGAGGCGGTATGTGGGCAATATGGTTCGGTAAGAGCATCGCTACGGCTGTGCTTACGCCGCTCGCAATATTCTTCACATACAAGGCCAACAACGACTCTGTCGTGTTCAATCTCGATCTCTACCGCAACTTCTTCATGAAGATATTCGGACTCAGGATAAAGCGTGCCGTGTTCAAGAAGGAGGTTATAATAACCGATCCCGACTATGCGGCCGACTCGGCAACTCTGACCGAAGTGAACCGTGAGATTGGCGACTATGCCCGCGAACACAATCTTTGGCTTGCGCCTAATATAATTAAGGTGTTCTTCAAGTACAGGCCTGACCATACAATCGAGGAAATCAACGAGAAGATAGAGACTGTCATCGAGGATTTGTCGAACACGAAGGACAAGGTGATACTTTCATGTCTTAACGCCTATCCTTTCATGGCAGTAAAGGCACATACGCGCCCGTTCGACCGCAAATGGATGAATGTGGTTGCGGCAATCATCGTTCCGGTGGGCCTGTTCCTCTATTTGCGCATGTGGCGCTTCCGCCTGCGGCTCATGCGCGACCTGAAGGTCATCAGACAGACCAATGATGCCGTGATAGCACGTATAGAAGAGTTAAATAGCTCAGGCACGTCAAAGGCCTGATATATATAATAAGGTAAACGCTGTTTATGGAAAATTTAAAAATTAATACAATCGAAGAAGCTCTTGAGGACTTCAAGAGAGGCGAGTTTGTAATTGTCGTAGACGATGAAGACCGCGAAAATGAGGGCGATCTTATTATTGCCGCTGAAAAAATTACAGCAGAGAAGGTTAATTTCATGCTGAAGCATGCTCGTGGCGTGCTCTGTGCGCCGATAACGATAAGCAGATGCGATGAGCTTGACCTTCCGCGTCAGGTTGTAGAAAACACTTCTGTGTTGGGCACTCCTTTCACTGTTACAGTGGATAAGCTCGAAGGCTGCTCTACCGGCGTGTCGGCTCACGACAGGGCCGAGACAATTAAGGCTCTTGCCGATCCGGAGGCTACGCCAAGGACATTCGGACGCCCTGGCCACGTAAATCCCCTTTACGCACAGGACAACGGCGTGCTCAGAAGAAGCGGACACACGGAGGCAACAATAGACCTCTGCAAGCTCTCTGGCCTTTATCCGGCAGGTGCGCTGATGGAGATAATGAACGACGACGGTACGATGGCACGTCTTCCGCAACTCGTGGAGTTCGCAGCAAAATATAATCTTAAAGTCATAACAATTAAGGACCTCATTGCATACAGACTGCAGCGAGAGTCGCTGATAAGCGTAGGCACTATGGTGGATATGCCGACTGAATACGGACATTTCAAGCTTGTTCCGTTCCGTCAGACCAGCAGCGGACTCGAGCACATGGCCCTGATAAAGGGTGAGTGGAAAGAAGACGAGCCTGTGCTCGTGCGTGTTCATTCTTCATGCGCCACCGGAGATGTATTCGGAAGCATGCGCTGCGATTGCGGCCAGCAGCTGCACAAGGCAATGCAGATGATAGAGAAAGAAGGCAAGGGCGTGCTGATATATATGCAGCAGGAAGGACGCGGCATAGGACTTATGAACAAGATTGAGGCCTATAAGCTGCAGGAAGAAGGCCTTGATACCGTTGATGCAAACATACATCTCGGATTCAAGCCCGATGAGCGCGACTACGGCTGCGGCGCGCAGATGCTGCGCAAGCTCGGCGTGCACAAGATGCGACTTATCACCAACAATCCTACAAAGCGTGTAGGCCTTGAGGCTTACGGCCTTGAAATTGTTGAAAATGTTCCAATCGAAATAACGCCTAACGAGTACGATTATAAGTACTTGAAGACAAAAAAAGACCGCATGGGGCATACTTTACATTTGTAATTGTAAAAAAAACATTTGTAAAAAAATCATTTTAATAATTGGAATAAAAATATAACATCATTTATTTTTATAGAACGAATAAATTGCTTAAATTTGCAGGAGCATAAATTTAATATATGACAATGGCACAATTATCAGACCGTCTTAATCGCTTGGCACCTTCAGCCACTCTCGCCATGTCACAGAAAAGTGGCGAGATGAAAGCACAAGGTATTGACGTTATTAATATGAGCGTGGGTGAACCAGACTTTAACACGCCAGACCACATTAAGGACGCTGCCAAGAAGGCTGTTGACAACAACTTCTCAAGATATTCACCTGTTCCGGGATACATGGATTTGAGAGAGGCTATTGTTGCAAAGCTTAAGAATGAGAACGGCTTAACATATACAGTCAATGAAGTATTGGTGTCTAACGGCGCAAAGCAGAGCGTTTGCAACGCTGTGATGGCACTCGTTAATGAAGGTGACGAAGTTATCATACCGGCACCATATTGGGTTAGTTATCCGCAGATGGTTAAACTGGCAGGAGGAGAGCCTGTAATTGTAGAGGCAGGGTTCGAGCAGAACTTCAAGATGACTCCGCAGCAGCTTGAGGCGGCTATTACACCTAAAACTAAAATGCTGATATTGTGCTCTCCGAGTAATCCTACTGGAAGCGTCTATTCAAAGGAAGAGCTCGAAGGACTGGCTGAGGTCATAAAAAGACATGAAGACCTGTATGTCATTGCCGACGAGATTTATGAGCATATCAACTATATTGGCAAGCATAACAGTATAGCGCTTGTTCCCGGAATGAAGGAGAGGACAATTATCGTAAATGGTGTGTCAAAGGCTTATGCAATGACCGGATGGCGTATCGGATATATTGCTGCTCCCGAATGGATCGTGAAAGGCTGCAACAAGCTTCAGGGACAGTATACCAGCGGTCCTTGCTCAGTTAGCCAGAAGGCTGCAGTTGAGGCATACACTGCTTCGCAGGAGTGTGTCGAGACAATGAGACAGGCATTCCATCGCCGTCGTGACCTTATAGTAAAACTTGCAAAGGAGATTCCGGGCCTTGAGGTTAATGTTCCCGAAGGAGCTTTCTACCTGTTCCCGAAGTGCAGTAATTTCTTCGGCAAGAGCTATGAAGGGCATGTCATAAATACTTCTACAGACCTTGCGATGTATCTGCTTGAAGTGGCTCACGTAGCTACAGTGGCAGGCGATGCTTTCGGCGATCCTGCTTGTTTCAGAATGAGCTATGCCACAAGCGACGAGAATATTTGTGAGGCTATGAGGCGTATAAAGGAGGCGCTGGCTAAGCTTAAATAACAGCCGAGATAACGATTGCACAAATATATTTTAATGTAAAATACAGAGGAAACGCTGTTAAAACTTATTAATAAATCTTCTTATTGATCATTAATTGTTATCTTTGTGCAGTCTTATTTGGGATCTTGTTTGCAAATATAGGGAAAAACTGTAATTTCATTAATCGGAAACTTTATAACTTAAATTATTAATAACTAAAATTTAAATTCAAAATTATGGCAACTACACAAAAAGCAGCAAGCCCTACAAAGAAAAATCAGGGCTTCCAAGGTATTAGAGCAGCGATCTGGGTTATCGTTGTATGTTTCGTTATTGCGCTTTGCATTTTCAAGTATCTGCTTGGTAATCCGGCAAACTTCGCAGGTAACGATCCCGCAGGTCACCCGACAAACTTGCTCGGTACAATTTACAAAGGTGGTGTTATCGTGCCTATCATCCAGACACTTTTGCTTACTGTAATCGCTCTGAGCATCGAGCGTTGGATCGCTCTTCGTTCTGCATTCGGAACAGGCTCACTTGCTAAGTTCGTTCTTAACGTTAAGGCTGCTGTAAGCAAAGGCGACTTCGCTGAAGCACAGCGCATCTGCGACAAGCAGAGAGGTTCTGTTGCTAACGTTGTTTCTGCTTCTATCCGCGCTTACAAGGAAATGGAAGCTACAGCAGGCATGAAGAAGGCTCAGAAGGTTTCTAAGATCCAGCAGGCTCACGAAGAGGCTACTCAGCTCGAGATGCCTACACTGCAGATGAACCTTCCTATCATCGCAACTATCGTTACACTCGGTACTCTTACCGGTCTTCTCGGTACCGTTATCGGTATGATTCGTTCATTCCAGGCTTTGGCTGCCGGTGGTGGTGGTGACTCTCTGGCATTGTCTACAGGTATTTCTGAGGCTTTGATCAACACCGCATTCGGTATTTTGACTTCTTGGGTTGCTGTTATTTCTTATAACACATTCACAAACAAGATCGACAAGCTGACATACGCCCTTGATGAGGTTGGTTATTCAATTGCTCAGACATACGAAGCCAATCACGCAGACGAAGCTTAATTTTACTAACCCTTTAAAATTTTATTACTATGGGTAAAGTAAAAATTAAGAAAAAAGCGATCTGGATCGATATGACTCCGATGAGCGACGTGATGGTCCTCTTGCTTACATTCTTCATGTTGACATCAACATTCGTTAAGAATGAGGCAGTTAAGGTTCTCACGCCGGGTTCGGTATCGGAGCTAAAGGTTCCGGAGAATAACGTCTTGAGCATACTGATCGACAGTAGGGGCAAGGTGTTCTTGGGCTGGGACAAACCTGGCGATATGGAGGCCGCGCTCAGCACTATGGCTGATCAGTTTGGCGTAAGCCTTAACGGCACTCAGATGAAAAACTCTCGCAGCGCAACCAATATCGGTGTGTCTATGGAAGATATGGGCGCATTCCTGAGTCAGGATGCAGCTCACATGAACGACTATCAGAAAGATAAGGGCGTTCCTACAGACAGTATCGACGGCGGTATGAGCGAGTTCCAGTTGTGGGTTAAGACAGTTACTGACAACAACTCAGATATGAAACTGGCTATCAAGGCTGACGAGAAGACACCCTATAAGGTTATCAAGAAAGTAATGTCTGAACTTCAGGACATGAATCAGAATCGTTACTATCTTATCACTTCTTACAAAAAAGTGGAGGAATAAGTCATGGCAAAGCAGAAAGAAAGCAAACAGAAGAAGATTGACCTACGCGTAGACTTTACGCCTATGGTGGACATGATGATGCTTCTTATCACATTCTTCATGCTGTGTACGTCATTGAGCAAGCCTCAGACAATGCAGCTGACGATGCCAAGTAACGATGAGAACGTGCAGAAAGAGGACAGAACTGCTACCAAGGCTTCGCAGACTATTACAATCTACGTTGCAGGTAATGACAAAATTTATTACGTAGCAGGTATTCCTAATTACAATGATCCTAATTGCCTTAAAGAAACAACTTGGGGCAAGGAAGGTATCCGTAAGGTCCTTATCAACCATGTCACTGAAGACGGTACCATACCGGTGTCTACGATTATGAAGGCTAAGGCCGAGCTCGACAGCAAAAAGTTGAGCAATCCTGGAAAATACCCAGATTCTGTATATAATAGAGAATTGGAGAAGCTGAAAAATGGTGAAGTTGACGGGCAGAAGATTCCTACCCTGACAATCATTATCAAGGCAACTGACAATGCTTCTTATAAGAATTTGGTTGATGCTCTGGATGAGATGCAGATTTGCAGTATAGGTAAGTATGTCATCGATAACATTACTCCTGAAGACAAAGGCCTTCTTACTAAAAAAGGAGTGAAGTAATCGTTGAGTAACATTTAAAATGAAAAGACAATGTCAAAAATAGATCTTATATCTAATGCATGGTGTGACCTCGTGTTCGAGGGAAAGAACCAGGCATATGGAGCATACAAGCTCCGTAAGGGTACCGCAAAACGTAACCTTTGGTCTATCATTATCGTACTTATTGCTGCAGTTGCTATTTTCTCGGCTATAGCTATTAAGAATGTTATTGAGGCGAACCAAAAAGTTGCGATTGTCACTGAGGCTAAATTGTCTAAAATAGACAAGACGCCGAAAGTTGAGAAGAAAAAGGTAACTCCTAAAATCGAGCAGCCCAAAGTTGTAGAGAAGGTAAAGAGCTCTATCAAGTTTACTGCTCCTGTTATCAAGAAGGACTCTGAGGTAAAGCCTGAGGAGGAAATGAAAACTCAGGAAGACCTTCAGAAGACAAAAACTACTATCGGTGCGTTCAACGTAGTTGGTAATGACGAAATTGGCGGCGAGGTGCTCAAAGCTAAGGAAGAAATTGCCCAGCCTGAACCTCCAAAGAACGAGGAGGAGAATAAGGTGTTTGACGTGGTTGAAGAGCAGCCTTCATTCCCTGGTGGACAGGGCGCTTTGATGGCTTGGCTGAGAGACAACATCAAATATCCGGTTGTTGCTGCTGAGAACGGTATCCAGGGTAAGGTTATTGTACAGTTCGTTGTAGGTAAGAATGGTTCTATTTCTAATGTGAAAGTCCTGAGGTCTGTTGACCCGTCTCTCGACAGAGAGGCTGTGCGTGTTGTTAGCAGCATGCCTAACTGGACTCCTGGAAAGCAGAACGGTACGTCGGTTAACGTAAGATATACGTTGCCAGTAACATTCAAACTGCAGTAATTACGTGATATGAGAAGAAAACTATTCTACAATTTGGTAGGATTGATGCTGCTGTCGGGCATGTTGGCCGCTTGTGCCGACAAACCCAAAAGCGGCAGAACAGATACTTATTCGTCAGGAGCGATTTCGTTCGCTTCTGACGAAAGTTTTAGTCCTATAATCGACGAAGAAGTTCAGGTCTTCGAAAGTATATATCGGGATGCCAAGCTTACTCCGATTTATACAAATGAGTATGATGCTATAAAGATGCTGATGAATGATAGTCTGCAGCTGGTTATTGCATCAAGAAATTTCACAAAAAATGAGTTGGAGAATCTAAAGTCACGCAATTATTTGCCCGTGGCTATACCTTTGGCTTATGATGGCTTGTCGCTTATCATAAACAGAGAGAATAAAGATTCTTGTATTTCTGTCAAGAACATAAAGCGTGTTCTCAGCGGAGAGGCAAAGAAATGGAGCGATATAGTTCCCGGTTCAAGTCGCGGCGAGATACTTGTGGTGTTTGACAACAGCAAGTCGAGTACGGTTTCATTCTGTGTTGACTCGATATTGGACGGAAAGCTGATAAACAGTCCGAACATTGTTGCCACAAACACGAGCAAGGAGGTTATCGATTATGTCGAGAAAACTCCTAATGCCATTGGTATCATCGGTTCAAATTGGCTTAATGACAAGCGCGACACAACGAACACTACATTCAAGAAGAATATAACTGTTATGTCGGTAAGCAGGTTTGACTCGGCTACAGCCATGAATAGCTGGAAACCATACCAGGCATACTTACTCGACGGACGTTATCCGTTGGTAAGAACGATATATGCATTGCTTAATGACCCTATCAATGGTCTTCCATGGGGCTTTGCCCATTTTATAGAGCAGCCTAAGGGACAGCTGATAATATTCAAGTCAGGCTTGTTGCCTGTACGTGGTGATATTACAATAAGGTCAGTAAATGTAGGTGATGATTAAACCTTTGCATCCTGAGGCAGTCAATATTAATAAAGGCTGCCTTGTTTATGCAAACGGTTCTGAGTGAGAAAACTTAAACTATTTACAATTTAATTATAGCGATTATGAATGCGATTAAATATTTATTGGCTGGAGCCGCTCTCACATTGTTTTCGGCTCCTATGATGGCGCAGGACGTACAGTCTCAGATTGACGCCATTACTAAAGTTATTGTTAACAGCAAGTCTAATCCTGATGCTGCTAAGGACCAGGTTAAGGACTTTATCAAGGAAAACAAGAAGAATGCAGTTGCTATTGCAGGTGTTGGCCGCGCATATCTCGACATTAAGGACACTCTTAATGCCAAGAAATATGCAGAGATGGCTATCGACCGTGACAAGAACAACGCTGCCGGTTATCTCCTTATGGGTGATATCGAGGTTGTAAACAATGATGGCGGTGCTGCTGCAACATGGTATCAGCAGGCTACTCTTATGGATCCGAAGAATCCTCAGGGCTACATCAAGTATGCAAATATTTACCGTAAGCGCAGCCCGGAGCTTTCTGTCCAGATGCTCGAGAAACTTCGTACAGTTCAGCCTGATTATCCTGTAGATGCTGAAGCAGGACACTTCTTCTATACAGCTAACCGCTTTGACAAGGCCATTGAATATTTCTCAAAGGTTGATCTGGGCAAATTCAATGAGAACTATCTGACAGAGTATGCAACTGCCACATATCTTTCTTCTGATTCAAAGAAGAGCCTTGAGATTTCTCAGTATGGTGTTCAGAAGAATCCGCGTGACGCAGCCATGAACCGTCTCTGCTTCTATAACTACACAGACCTCAAGGATTATCCTAACGCCTTGAAGTATGCTGATGCACTTTTCAACAAGTCAGACAGCGCTAAGTTCTCTGCTCGTGACTATCAGTATTACGGATATGCACTGATGGGTGACAGCGCTTTCGACCAGGCTATTGCTCAGTTTGAGAAGGCACTTGAACTTAACTCTTCACTCAATGATGTTAAGAAGCAGCTTTCTGATGCATATATTGCAAAGAAAGATTATGTTAAGGGACTTGCTCTTTATGATGAATATCTGAAAGCTGTTGAGAAACCTTCTGTAGGTGATATCGACGGATTGGCTAAACTTTATGCTGATCAGGCTGCAAGTATTGCAACTCTTAACGAAGAGAAGATTGCTGCTTTGAAGAAGGCTGATGAGGTTTATGGCATGCTCGGAGAGAAATATCCTACCAACCTGCTTTATGCAACAATAATGAGAGCGCGTATCAACTCACAGCTTGACCCGGAAACAACTCAGGGCTTGGCTAAACCTTATTATGAGCAGTATATCGAGTTGGCTAAGAAGGAGAATCCTGATAATCCGAAGCTTCTTATTGAGCCTTACTCATATCTCGGATATTATTATTACATAAAAGAGGACAAGGCTAATTCTGATAAGTATTGGAAACTTATCCTCGAGATAGATCCTAATAACACTACTGCAAAGCAGGCATTGGGTATCTAATAAAGTAGTAACAACAATACGTAGTTTACATAAATATAGCCTCTGGCGCATTCTAATGCACCAGAGGCTTTTATTTTGTATTGTATGGGTAATTTTATATATGGCAGCTATTTGGCTGATGCAGAAAAGAAAATCCACCATTTCCCGAAAGATGAGAAAATGGTGGATTTTGTTAAATTTATACCTTAATGTGTATTCGACAGCAAACCTTGACTTTTACTCCAAATTGTCTTTATGTTTCGGCCGGATTGCCCGTTTTACATTGATTTTATTGCCATTTGCTTATTTCAGACGCAAACCATGCCAAGGCGAAGCAGATTGTATGCCCGCTATGTGGGATAAAAGCTGTATGAAACTTCTTAAAAACTGAAAATCAAACTATAGATGCCTAGATAAACTCTTAGTTTGCAGAGTGAAGCGTTCGGGCTTAAACTCCTTTTAGGTATTTAGGTGCCCTATGTTCAGCGCTTTGATATCTTCAGTCCTATGTCCGAAATGCCGGGCATAATCTCGCGCTTCATGATATGGCGGACGCATATATGAAGCGAATCGCCTTTGCGCAAGTCTATGTCAGAAACAATGAAACTATACTGAAAGCAGCTTACACCACGTCCGAGCACGTTACCTTTGTCATCAGCCAGCCTGCAGTTCACGGTGTCTGTATATAGCATGTGTCCCGGTTCCACGGTGCGGTCGACAACAAGGCTCAGGCCGGTGAAGGGGAACGAGGTGCTGGTGCGAAGTCCAAGTTCAAGACGGTAACGGCCAGACTCCTTCATTGGAGGTACGTCGAAGGCCAGAGTATCGTTCTTTTCCCATCCTGTCAGCTGAGTATGGTTGTATTTGTCGTACACAACATCGCTGTTACATGAGTACAAAGCCATGGCCACGCAGGCCATGGCTGTAAATATATGTAATCTTAATCTCGTCATTGCTTGTCTGCCTTCTCTTGCTTTTCGGCTCCATGAGGCTTCTGCTGTCCTTTCTCGGCCTGAGCCTTGCCGCGTCCTTTTGCTGAAGCCTGGCGTGCCGGGCGGTTCTTTGAACGGCGCTTCTTCTTGCTCTTGTCAAAACGCGTAAGACTCTCGTTGGCCAGCAGGTCAGCAGGATGACTGCTCTGTTCCTTTATGTTGCCGTCGCTCTGCAGCGACATGGGCTTTTCGCCCCTTCTGTTCATGTCTATTATGTCGAGCGCTCTCTTTGCTGTTATTGTCTCGAGGTTGGCCGGCACCTTCTTGTCTGATGAATATGTTACAAGTCCGGCAAGGATGTCAGACTTGAACAGATAATATTCGCCGTCTTGTGTCTCAAGCACAACTTCGCGGCTTGGCAGCCTGCGGCTCGCCTCGATATAGTTGTCAACCTCGTAGTTAAGACAGCATTTCAGTTTTGCACACATACCTGCCAGCTTCTGCGGGTTTAGTGATATTTCCTGATAGCGGGCTGCACCAGTGCTTACCGACACAAAGTTTTTCATCCAGGTGGCGCAGCACAGTTCACGGCCGCACGGACCTGTGCCGCCAATACGTCCTGCCTCCTGACGCGCTCCGATCTGTTTCATCTCTATGCGCACGTGGAATGTCTCTGCCAGCACCTTGATAAGCTGGCGGAAGTCTACTCGTTCGTCTGCTATATAATAGAATATAGCCTTGTTGCCGTCGCCCTGATATTCAACGTCGCCAATCTTCATCTGCAGATTAAGGTTCTTGGCTATCTGTCGGCTCTGTATCATCGTAGCGTGCTCGCGGCTTTTTGCCTCGCGGTATTTTTCCATGTCCACGGGCTTTGCTATGCGGTATATGCGCTTGATGTCGTCGGCCGATTTCAGGTTGGCCTTCTTTATCTGCAGCTCTACCAGTTTGCCGGTAAGCGTAACTACGCCAATGTCGTGCCCCGGGTTAGCCTCTACGGCAACGATGTCACCCTTTCTGAGGTCAAGGTTGTTGACGTTGTGATAATATCCTTTGCGGGTGTTCTTAAACTGCACCTCAACAAGGTCAGTACTTTGGGCGTTGCCCGGTACGTCTGCCAGCCAGTCGTAGGTGTTCAGCTGGCGGTCCTGCCGGCCACATCCTCTCAGGCACAGACCACGGTCGCACCCGTTGTATATAAAGAATTTCTTGTTTTTATAATCCATCTGCTGTTGCAATTAAAATATATATATGTTATTTCGGCATATTGCCTACGGTTTTCTGATAAGTGAAACTATGATGTGCGTTGCCATATCGAAGAACACTATTTTCGGATTTGCGTTTTGTCCTATGTCTCTTATGGCGCGGCTCATTAGTTCTGAGAGCTCAATGACATTGGCCTCGTTGACAAAGCGCGCAAAGTTTCGCGCAAAGTTTTCCTCGTCCTGCGTCATATAGTTGAGTTCGCCTATGCGGAAGTTGTAGACAAAGTTTTCTCGAATCAGGTGTACAAAATATGTGAGCATCCTGCGCTGGCGTTCACGCCCGTATGCCGCAGCCGTATCGCTCCATTTGCGCAGCTCCTTGATGTTGCGCGTATAGGCAAGTCTCATCAGGCTGACAAACATGTCGAGAAATAGCTTTTTCTCACTGTCTGAGTTGAGAGCTTCGAGAGCGTTAAGCCAGCTTCCGTTTGCGGCTCGTGCTATGCGGCGCGCTGCGTCTGCATCTATGCCCCTGCGGTCAATGAGAGCAGTCTCGATGCTTTCTGTCTCAATGCGCTTAATGTCTATGCGCTGGGCGCGACTCCTTATGGTGTCCAGCAGCTTTTCGGGCTCTTCGCACACCATTATGAACACTGTCTTGTGTGGAGGTTCCTCTATAATTTTCAGCATCTTGTTGGCGCATTCGGCGTTCATGCGTTCAGGCAGCCATATTATGCACACCTTATATCCGCCCTGACTCGACTTCAGACTAAGCGCACGCATCACCACATCGCTTTCGCCCACACCCATCTGAGCCTGCTGGTTGGCCGCACCCATGGCCGCAAGCCATTGGTCCATTGTGAAGTATAGCCCCTGAGACAGCAGATGGCGCCACTCGCCCGTAAAGTCCTCACTCGACATCTTGTGTTCAGAGCCGGTGCCCGACGGACGTATGACAGGGTAGGAGAAATGAAGGTCAGGATGAGCCAGCTTATCTGTCATGACGCACTGTCGGCAAGATCCGCAGCAGTCGTCGCCCGAATTGTTCTCGCACAACAGATATGAAGCAAAGGCAAGGGCCAGAGCCATTTTGCCGCAGCCTTGCGGGCCGCACAGCATAATGGCATGAGGCACACGGTCTTCTGCAACCATCTGCCGCAGACGCTCTTTGGCGTCGTCCTGTCCGATAACTTCGCTGAACTTCATGTCTACAAAATATGCAATTTGGTGCAAAAATACAGAAAACCGCCGTAATAAACGAAAAAAATAAATTAATAATGAATAATTATGACAACCGGTAGCGCGAAATTTATTACCTTTACAGGCAGAATAAACACAAGTGGTACGCCCTTCTCCTAGCAATACATCGTCTGCCGATAATCGGCAAGATGCTGTGTCAAATACAAAAATACATCGAAACACACAATAAAACATAGGGATTAGGGTTTTATAAACGTAATAAAACGGAATAATATTTATCTTTAACTATAATTAAAATCTAATCAAACAATGAATCAAGACAAAGGCGGTAGCAAGGCCTACCTATTTTCAATTGTGCTTGTGGCTGTATTGGGAGGACTCCTCTTCGGATACGACACGGCTGTAATTTCAGGAGCCGAAAAAGGACTTCAGGCATTTTTCTTAGGAGCAACAGACTTCAGATATACAGATGCCATACATGGCTTTACATGTGCCAGCGCTCTTATTGGCTGTATCATCGGAAGCGGAATATCAGGCTATCTGGCATCAAACTGGGGACGAAAAAAGTCGCTCATCTTTGCCGGAATAATGTTTTTCATTTCTGCGTTAGGCTCAATGGAGCCCGAGTTTCTGATTTATGAGCATGGCGTACCGACATACTCACTTCTCGTAACATTCAACATCTATCGCGTCATCGGCGGCGTGGGCGTTGGTCTGGCTTCAGCCATCTGCCCTATGTATATAGCCGAGGTGGCTCCGTCTAACATCCGCGGAACGCTCGTTTCATGGAACCAGTTTGCCATTATTTTCGGCCAGCTGGTAGTATATATGGTCAACTTCTGCATCCTCGGCGACCATACCAACCCCGTAATTGAGTCTATCGGACAAGGCTTCAACGCCGTTGCTCCGGGCAGCGATCCCTGGACAATCTCTACAGGCTGGCGTTATATGTTCGGAAGCGAGGCTGTGCCGGCAGGACTTTTTGCCATATTGATATGCTTCGTACCCGAGACTCCGCGCTATCTCGTTATGGCAGGACGCGACAGCAAGGCTCTGTCTGTACTGCAGAAAATCAATGGTGTGGCTGAAGGACAGAAAATTCTCAATGAGATAAAGAATACTATTACAGAAAAGACCGAAAAGGTGTTCACCTATGGTGTGCTGGTTATCTTTGTCGGCATCATGCTCAGCGTGTTCCAGCAGGCTGTCGGCATCAATGCCGTGCTCTATTACGCACCGCGAATATTCGGCGACATGGGTATGGAGAATCCTATGGTGCAGACCGTCATCATGGGCGTTGTGAACATCCTGTTTACGCTTGTTGCCGTGTTCACTGTTGAGAAGTGGGGCCGCAAGCCGCTGCTTATCACCGGTTCAATAGGCATGGCCATTGGCGCTTTCGGTGTTGCCCTCACATTCGGCAACATGGACATGGCCGTCGTAACAATGGTCAGCATCATGATCTACAGCGCATCGTTCATGATGTCGTGGGGACCTATTTGCTGGGTGCTCATTGCAGAGATATTCCCCAACACCATCCGCGGCGCAGCCGTAGCCATAGCCGTTGCATTCCAGTGGATTTTCAACTGGATTGTCAGCGCTTCGTTTGTGCCCATGTTCAACATGCAGCTCGAGAGCGACGCCAACTTCGGCCACTGGTTTACTTACGGCCTTTACGGCACAATCTGCGTTCTCGCTGCTCTGTTCGTATGGCGACTTGTGCCTGAGACAAAAGGCAAGACGCTTGAAGATATGTCTAAACTCTGGAAGAAGGAAGACAAATAAGCCGGTGTCAGTTGGTTTGTATCCGAATGTGATAATTTATATATGTGGGTTGCTTAATCATTTTAAGCAACCCTATTTTTTATTCAGCATGACGATTTCGCGTTGATTTCATAAGAGGGAATCGGTATTCAGCTTTTATTCGTCTATATGTTTTCTGTTATCGTCTTGCCGTCTGATTTTTCTTGATATACCGGTAGAAGCCGTACAAAGTTTTTTGTTTATCGTCTTTTTCATCCCGGCTTGCACGGCAAGCCTGCGTCAGGCATAAAACAAACCTATGGTTTGCGTGTAGAAAACAAGCCACTTTCATATAAAAAGTGGCCGAGTTTTTGGTCGTAACTCGGCCACTAACAGTTTGAAAGTAAATGAATGTGGTTGCCTTAATAGATTGCTGCTAAATGCTGTGCAGGCTTCCTGTATAAAACATATTAAGGCAGATAAGTTACGGTTTTCAGAGTCTTTTGGCATTCGTTGGTCATGATGCCATATGAAATAGGCTGATTTCGCCTTGTAGGGCAATGGATTATTATGGCCGGCTTTGCCTTGGGGATGGTTCTAGGTTATTTATATATTTGCGCCTTACCGCGTTTCTCAGTCATCACGTAAAGCCTTAAATCCGCTCATGGCTATCGGCACTGCAAGGCCGAAAGACAATACGTCGGCCCATGCCTGGCACATCTCTACACCAAGAAGACCGAAGAAATGGGGCAGGATGATTATCAGCGGAATGAAGAACAGGCCGCTGCGGGCAGATGCGAGCACATTGGCCTGCCATGGCTTGCGGATGGTCTGCATCATCATGTTGGTGTACATGACGATGGCACCTAACGGAAGCGTGGCCAGCTGCCAGCGCAAGGCAACGGTGCCGATAGAAACAACGTCGGGGTCGCGGCGGAACACGTCGATGCATTCCTCGCTGAAGAAGAAACCGAGCACAGCGCATACGGCCATAAACAGAAAGCCTACACGCACTATGAACCAATAGCCTTCGCGCACACGTGCGTATAATTTTGCGCCATAACAGAAGCCGCACATAGGCTGAAATCCCTGTCCGAGGCCAATCATGGCGGCAAATATCACGAAGGCTATGCGGTTGACGATAGACATGGCCGCTATGGCGGCATCACCGTAAGCTCCGGCAGCCACGTTGAGCAGTGCAACGCTGATGCTGGCCATTCCCTGACGTGTTAACGATGGGGTGCCTCCGGCAAATATCTCTTTCAGCATAGCCACGCTTGGCGTAAAGTTGCGGTGGCTGATATGTATGTTGCGCTTCATGCGGCTCATCCACAACAGCACAAGCATGCTGCACGACTCACCCGTAAACGTGGATATGCCGGCACCGGTTATGCCCATGTCGAACACAAATATAAGGATAGGAGCCAGCACGACGTTGATGCATGCTCCCGTAAGTATGCCGAACATTGAATAAGCTGCGTTGCCCTGAAAGCGCATCTGGTTGTTCAGGCATAAGGCGCCGCACATGAACGGTGCAGCCATAAGCACAAACGACAGATAGGTTTCGGCATAGGGCAATATTGTCGGCGTTGAGCCTAGGAGCAGCGCGAGCGGACGCAGAAATATCAGTCCGATAAGGGCAATGACAAATCCTGTCCCAACGGCAAGAAAGAAGCCCGTGGAGGCCATGCGGCATGCATTGTCGTGTCGCTGCGCGCCAAGTTCGCGCGATATGTAGTTGCCCGAGCCCTGCCCGAAGGTGAAGCCTATGGCCTGTATGATGGCCATAACCGAGAAGGCTATGCCCACGGCGGCAGTGGCCTGTGTGCTGATGCGGCCAACGTAGAATGTGGTTACGATGTTGTAGATACTGGTAACGAGCATACTGATAATGGTCGGAACAGCCATTACTAGCACTACATGATGAACAGGTGCAGAAGTTAGAAACGTAAAATTATCCCTGTCTTTCATAAAACTTGCAGCATTCAAATAGACAAAAGCGCACGCAGCCAAAATAGAGAATATGTATCAAGGACATGCGCTTTGACACTGCAAAATTAAGAAAAACAAAGTTATCTGCAAAATTTTACTGACAATTACCTTCCCTGATGCAGGGTTAAGTTGAGTTAAAAGCCCTCTGCAAGATATATGTCAAGCAGCTGTAATTGTCTGTAAAACAATCAGTTATTTAAGTTATGCACAATAGGGGCACAACAGTGGATAAAACCACGTTACAGAAAAGAACATAACTCAAAAAGCAAGAAAAATGGCGCATAGAAACAACCAGCATAAGCAATGCCGGTCTTATGCCACATAAACATAAACGGCAAACACAAACCGGCCGCGCCCAGGCAGCCGTTATTTGTGTTTGCGGTTGGCGCGTGCTTCGCGGTATTTGGCTTTCTGTCGTGCCGAGCCGCTGCCATGAGCGCCGGTGATATATTTCTTCTTCTTGGCCTTGGTTTTCACCTTGCCGTCATTGCCGTTGTCTGTCTTTGCCTTTCGGAACACTATTCCGCCACCGGCAATTATGTCGTCGATATCGCTCATAAAATGTAAAAACTAATTATGCTTAATGAGAAAAAGAGCCGGGAGACAGACTCTTGATACGGGGCAAGCCTTGTGCCGCCCTTGAGAATGATGACTCCCGGCGCTGAAAAAACAGTTTATCAATGATGGAACAGACGAACGCCGGTGAAGGCCATTGCTATTCCGTATTTGTCGCAGGTCTCGATGACATTGTCGTCGCGTACAGAGCCTCCGGCCTGAGCTATATACTCAACGCCGCTCTTGTGTGCGCGCTCAATGTTGTCGCCGAACGGGAAGAATGCGTCGCTGCCCAGAGCCACCTTGGTGTTCTTGGCTATCCATTCCTTCTTCTCCTCCATGGTCAGCACTTCGGGTTTCTCCTTGAAGAGTTTCTGCCATGTTCCTTCGGCCAGCACGTCGTCGTGCTCGTCGCTGATATACACGTCGATGGTGTTGTCGCGGTCAGCGCGGCGTATGCCGTCAACGAAAGGCAGGTTCATCACTTTCGGATGCTGGCGCAGCCACCATATGTCGGCCTTGTTGCCAGCCAGACGTGTGCAGTGTATGCGGCTCTGCTGTCCGGCGCCGATGCCTATGGCCTGTCCGTCCTTCACGTAGCATACAGAGTTGCTCTGAGTATATTTCAGCGTGATAAGACTTATTATCAGGTCGCGCTTAGCCTCTTCGGTGAATGTCTTGTTCTGTGTGGGTATATTCTCAAAGAGTGACGGGTCGTCGAGCTTAATCTCGTTGCGTCCCTGCTCGAATGTTATGCCGAACACCTGCTTGTGTTCAACCGGAGCCGGAACATATTCGGGATCAATCTTTATTACGTTGTATGTGCCCTTGCGCTTGTCTTTCAGTATTTCGAGGGCTTCGGGTGTGTAGCCCGGCGCAATCACGCCGTCGCTCACCTCACGCTTGATCAGCGTTGCGGTAGCCTCGTCGCATACGTCGCTCAGAGCCACAAAGTCGCCGTAGCTGCTCATGCGGTCGGCGCCGCGTGCGCGTGCATAGGCACATGCCAGGGGCGAAAGCTCAATCTTTACGTCGTCTACAAAATAAATCTTCTTCAAAGTGTCGCTGAGCGGCAGACCCACTGCGGCTCCTGCGGGCGAAACATGCTTGAAGCTGGCTGCTGCAGGCAGTCCTGTTGCGGCTTTAAGCTCCTTTACAAGTTGCCAACTGTTAAGTGCATCGAGGAAGTTGATGTAGCCCGGACGGCCATTCAGCACCTCAATAGGCAGTTCACCTTCTTCCATGTATATGCGCGAAGGTTTCTGATTCGGATTGCATCCGTACTTTAATGCTAATTCTTTCATGCTCGATAAAATTTCTTCTTCGGCTGCAAAGATAGTGCAAATTGGGCGCAATACAAAATAAATGTCGATTAAACCCCTGCCGGCGGCCGGCTTTTTGCCGTTTCTAGCCTTGCCGGATGTGAATAAAAGAACATACGGCACATGTGCCCGGCGGCAGTCAGGCGTGCGGATATATCAATAAATCAGGCATATAGCATCTGTCTGCGAGGCATGGCAGATATGCGCCGAGGCGACAAAAAGAACAGAAAATGCGCCAAAGTAGTTAAATAATGAAAGACTTATTTCTTAAAGAATGTAAAGAAAAATGGTTGAACCTTTTTTGCAGTTATTTTGGTCTAAATTACACTATAACAACACTTAACGGCTTGTGGAGCTTTGCCGTGGCATGCTTTTTGCTTATCCCAAAAGATGTAAACAAACTTTGATTTCCGGCATTTTTTCGTTAACTTCGCAATCGTAAAATCAAGAAAACCCCTTCATTATACTATTACAGAAAACATCGAACATGAAGAACCTGAAAATATTTGCCGTTGCCATGATGCTGTTGACCGCAGGAACGCCTGTGATGGCCGACAACGAGAAGGACGGCGACAATAAGGAACAGCAATGCGAAGAAATAGATAACTACGATTTTCTTTATAACAACGAGAATTATGACGAGGACTTCGAGTTTGAGCCTATAAACGACGTGCTCGACGAGGCTTTCTCGCACATGGGCGCACGCTACCGCTCAGGTCAGGCAGGTCCTAACGCCTTCGACTGCTCTGGATTCACGAGCTATGTTTTCAAGAACATGGGCATAGACCTCAACCGCTCGTCGCGCGCGCAGTTTAATCAGGGCGACCCTGTTGACAAGGACAAGCTGCAGATAGGCGACCTGGTGTTCTTCACCAGTCCGCGTTCGGGCCGCTCAATAGGTCATGTAGGCATTGTGGTCGACGTTGATCCGATAAGCGGAAGCTTCAACTTCATACACGCAAGCACCAAGGGCGTAAAGGTAAGCAACTCTAACGAAAGATATTATTCACGCAGATACGTAGGAGCACGCCGCGTAATGTAACATGAAACCACATATTTTTATTATATCTTTGCTTATATGCGGGTCGGCTGTGGCCTGCACTACAACGGGTACCGGCAAAAAGCTGCCGGTGCCCGTTGTCGATATTGACAGCGCAGAGCAGAAAGCTGAGGACAGCATACTGAGCCATATTCAGGACACGTTCACGATAGCCATGGCCGGCGACATCATGATGGGCACCACTTACCCCAAGCCTGCCCTGCCGGCAGACGAGGGCAGGGCACTGTTCAGAGACGTAAGGCACATCCTGCACAGGGCCGACATCGCCGTGGGAAACCTTGAGGGAACGCTGTGCGACAGTGCCGAGAACAAGAAGGAGAAGTCGGTTTACAACTATTCGTTCCGCACGCCGCTGAGTTTTGCGCCACGCCTGAAGGAGGCCGGGTTCGACTTTCTGAGCATGGCCAACAACCACGCCTTCGACTTCGGCATAGAGGGAGTCAGGTCAACGGAGCGCGCCTTAAGGGATATAGGCATAAAATATGCCGGACTGAGAGGCAGGACAGACGCCGCCATAATAGAGCGCAACGGCATAAGATACGGCATGTGTGCGTTCGGCCACAACTCTTACACGCTGAAGCACAAGGAACTGTGGACGGTGAAGGGCATACTTGACAGCCTGCGGGCCAATGCCGACGTGGTGATAGTGTCGTTCCACGGCGGAGCCGAAGGCAAGCAGTACAGCCATCTGCCATACGGCAAGGAAGAGTATCTTGAGGAAGACCGCGGCTCGCTGCGCGACTTTGCCCACTTCTGCGTAGACAACGGCGCCGACATAGTTTATGGCCACGGCCCGCATGTGGTAAGATGTGTCGAGGTGTATAAGGGCAAGTTTATAGCCTACAGCCTGGGCAACTTCTGCACGCCTTACGGAATAAGCATAACAGGAATATCGGGCTATGCGCCGGTGATAGAGGCAAAGGTGAACCGCAGGGGCGACTTCATTGAAGGCAAGATCCACTCGTTCATACAGCGTCGCGGCCTCGGTCCGCGCAAGGACACGGCCAACGCCGTGGCCCAGCAGATAAAACGGCTCACACAGAGCGACATAAAGGACAGCAAGATAACCATTAGTGCCGACGGAACGATAAGGCTGAAAAGAAATTGATAAATGAGAGAAACTAGGTTTGGCTCAGACCGTTTGTGGCTTGCCTTATCGTCAGGGCTTTGCTGTTGATTGAGCCAATGTCCGGAAAAAGATTTTGTTAAAAAACTCGTCTCTCGTCACATCGCATTATAATGTTTTGTAAATCAGATAGTTACGGTGTGACGAGTTGGCGTTTCAACTCGTCACACCGTAATGTGTTGTCTGTTAGGAGCTTATGCCCGAATGTGACGAGTGATGAGTTTATAAGAAAAACTTTTTATGCTTATTGTCGGCCTGTTTTCCTTGTTTCGGTTGACTTCAAACATACATTTTCCTGGTTAGAGTTTACTCCGCTTAGGCTTATGCCTGCTGTAAGCCGGCTTTTATGTTCTTGCGATACATGCCCTTTCATGCTGCGAAAGGTCATCTTTCAGCGTGCAAAAGCATACCTTTCGCGATGTAATTAGCCATGTTTTACAAAAGTTCGATATTATGTATTGTTACAAATAACAAAGAAGCAGACCTGACGCAAGGACAAGTCTGCTTCTTTATTTCTTAAAGATAAGATTTCAGAATTAGTTTTTCTTCTCTGTGATAACCTTCTTCTCAGCGATACGAGCTTTCTTACCTGTAAGTTTACGGAGGTAATAAAGTTTAGCGCGTCTTACCTTACCGTGCTTGTTAACCTCAATGCTGTCGATGTTCGGAGACTCGATAGGGAAGATACGCTCTACACCTACTGTACCTGACATCTTGCGCACTGTGAAACGCTTCTTGTCACCATGACCAGAAATGCGGATTACTACACCACGATAGAGCTGGATACGCTCTTTTGAACCCTCAACGATTTTGTAAGCGACAGTGATAGTGTCACCTGACTTGAACTCAGGGAACTTCTTGCCGGTTGCAAATGCTTCTTCAGCAACTTTAATTAAATCCATTATTATTTGATAATTAAATTTGTTTATCGTTCCGGCGTAACATAACTAGGCTACTCTTCTTCCTGTCAGCGATTACGCGGAAAGCGGTGCAAAGTTACTACTTTTTCGTTTCTCTTCCAAATATGCGAGGTTTTTTTTATCTTTTTCTTTGACTTAATAGCGTTTTTAACTAACTTTGCATCACTTTTCTAAGATTATCCTTATGTATAAGAAGTTGATTTTATGCGAATTGGCATCACTTGCGATGCTTCTTGCATCATGCTCATCACACTATCAGCTCACAGGCGTGAGCCGTTCGAGAATACTCATTGACAGCACTTACGACAGCAGGCCCGACGACAGGGCGTGGAGCTTCATAGCTCCCTACAAGCTGAAGGTGGACAGCATAATGAGCCCCGTGGTGGGCAGGGCTGCCTCATATCTGAATGCCGAAAGGCCCGAGAGCAAGCTCTCCAACCTGCTTGCCGACATACTCGTATGGTGCGGCGGCAGCTACGGCGAGAAGCCCGACTTTGCCGTTTACAACATCGGCGGCATGCGCTCGGCATTTGCCAAGGGCGACATAACATACGGCGACGTGCTCGACGTGGCGCCGTTTGAAAACAAGATATGCTTCGTAACGCTAAAGGGCAGCAAGGTGATCGAGCTGTTCGGCCAGATAGCATCAGTGGGCGGCGAGGCCGTGAGCCATGGCGTCAACCTGGTTATCAGCAAAGACGGCAAGCTGCTGTCGGCCAAGCTTAACGGAAAGGACATCGACCCCGAGGCCGACTACCGGGTGGCTACGATAGACTATGTTGCGCAGGGCAACGACAAGCTTGAGGCCTTTAAAAGCGCCACCGGGATGAAATCGCCATCGGGTGCCGATGACAACGTGCGCCAGGTAATAGTGAAATACATGAAGGCTAAGATGGCTCAGGGCGAAGACATCGACTCAAAGATTGAAGGACGAATAATAATAGCAGACAAATGAAACGCATACTTACAATACTGACAATAGCCGTGGCCGTAACCCTTACGGCGGCTGCAAAGGGCAGACAGCTGCTCATTCTGCACACCAACGACACTCACAGCTGCGTGCTTCCGCTCAACCCCAACCTTGCCGACACCATGCTCGCCGGCCGTGGCGGCTTCTTGCGCCGTGCAGCCATGATTGACCAGATGCGCAAGGAGGACAAGGACCTGCTGCTGCTCGACAGCGGCGACTTCTCGCAGGGCTCGCCATATTACACCATGTTCAAAGGCGACGTTGAGACAGAGCTGATGAACATCATGGGATACGATGCGGCAACGATAGGCAACCACGAGTTCGACTTCGGTCTCGAAAACATGGCAAGAATATTCAGAAAGGCAAAGTTCCCCATCGTCTGCGCCAACTACGACTTTACGGGCACCGTGGTAGAAGGCCTTGTTAAGCCCTACGTCATAATAAAGCGCAAAGGAGTGAGGATAGGCATCTTCGGACTTTCGCCAAAGCTCGACGGTCTGGTCATGGCAAGCACCTGCGCCGGAGTCAGATACAGCGACCCGATAAAGACGGCAAACGCAGTGGCCGACAAGCTGAAGAACGAGGAGAAGTGCGACGTGGTGATATGTCTGTCTCACCTCGGATGGGACGAGGCCGGACTCAACGACATGGAGATGATGGCAAAGACACGAAACATCGACCTCGTGCTGGGTGGCCACTCTCACTCTTATTTTAAGACGCTCAACCATGTGCGCAACCTCGACGGCAAGGACGTTCCTAACGACCAGAACGGCAAGCACGGCATATTTGTGGGCAAGATAACGCTCAGCCTCGAGAAGAGATAAACCCGCCGGTGCACTTACGTCATGGCTTATGACATGTGCCGGGATGTCATTTTTATGCCTTTTTCACACAGCCGGATGTAATATCGGCGTCAATAAATCGTTATATTATCAAATGAAAAGACTGTTCACCATAATAACCGTCCTGACAGCTGCACTATGCGCCATGGCACAGGGCAAGACCGTTCAAAACAGACCTTACACCGACCTGAGGCCGTTTCACTTCGGAGTGGTGGTAGGCATGCACCTTCAGGACATCGAGTTTATGAACGTCGGTCCGCAGATTATTACAGGCGCCGACGGGACAACGGCCGAAAAAGTCATCACCTGCGACCAGGACAGATGGGACCCGGGATTCACCGTGGGCGTGCTGGGCGAGTTCCGCCTGAGCAATAATTTCGCGTTCCGCATAGCTCCCGCCATGTATTTCGGCAACAGGCACATCACCCTGACAAACCTCACCGACAAGCTTGAGAATGGTGAATATGTCACGCAGAGACAGGATCTTAAGACGGTGTATATATCATCGGCACTCAATCTTCTGTTCAGCGCCCCCAGACTCAACAACACGCGTCCGTATCTCATGGCCGGAATAAACCCCATGATAAATCTTTCGGGCAAGGACAACGACTACATAAAGCTGAAGCGTTACGACGTGTTCCTCGAATTTGGTCTGGGCTGCGACTTCTATCTGCCTTATTTCAAGCTGCGCCCCGAACTGAAGTTCTGCTATGGACTTATCAACAGTCTCGACACCAGCCATCCCGACAAGCTGAAAGACCAGAACATGATCATGTATGCCAAATCGGTCAAGGAGGCACGCAGCAAGATGATAGTATTGTCGTTCTATTTTGAATAGACAGACCGCAATCGTTAAATAAATTAAAAACAGATACCTAAAATTAGGTATTTAAAATAAAAGCACTACCTTTGCAATGTACGAAAATAGGTACAAAAACATTATTAATTAAATAAAAACAAGATTATCATGGCTTACGTAATTGGTGACGATTGTATCGCTTGCGGTACATGTATCGACGAATGTCCGGCAGGAGCTATTTCTGAAGGCGAAAAATATTCTATCAATCCTGACATGTGCACAGAGTGTGGCACTTGCGCAGATGTTTGTCCTTCAGAGGCTATCAGCCTTCCTTAAGGAATTGCTCCAGGAAATTCTATTAAGGCGGTCCGTTTGTTACGGCCGCCTTATTTTTATTTTATGCCTCTACACGGCCGTCAACGCTTAAATTACGGGTACAGACTTGTTATTCTTTTGACACAATCATATTACCTATAAAAACACTCTTGTAAATATTTTGGGAAAATAACAGCAAACAGATATGAAAATAAAAGTATTGTGCGGCATATTCTGTCTTTCTGCACTTACATGTGCGGCACAGACTGCAACACCCGGCGATTCGCTGCGGATGGACAGCATCATACACAATCTGCCGGAAGTGATGGTGAGCGGCGAACGCCCCATGGTGAAAGTTAAAGGCAGCGCACTGGTGTATGACATCAAGCGAATAACCGAAAAGAAGCCCGTAGACAACGCATACGACGCGCTGAAGGAACTGCCGGGCGTGGTGGAAATGAACGGACAACTGACACTTGGCGGACAGGGCGCCACGGTGATATTGGACGGACAGGTGACAAACCTTACAAAAGAACAGCTCACGCAGGTGCTGAAGAGCGTGCCTAAAGACAGACTTGCAGATGTGGAGATAATGTATAACGCACCGGCTAAGTATAACGTAAGAGGTGCGTGCATAAACATAAACTTCCTGCATGAGACGGCGCAGGAACAGAGGCTGACGGGCGAGGTGTTCGGCGTTTACGACCAAAGTCACGACGCTGCGTTTCAGGAACGTGCCAGTCTGGTGTACGCCGGCAAGAAAATGAGCATCGACTTCATGTATTCGCACGACCACGGAAACTCGTACAAGACAACTGAAACCGACTCGCACCATAGTCTTAACGACGGCAACGTGTATGACATCTCGACATATCAACGCAGCCGTACACGCGGACACAACCACCAGATGCGCCTGTCGATGGGATATAACTTTGCCGAAAACCATAATCTCAACGTAACTTACTACGGCTCTTACGCTCCGGGACACACGAAACAGGAAACCACGGGGTCAATAAATTCAAAATATGGCATAGACACTGACCCGTGGACCCATGACATTGCTGCCGACTACAAGATGCCGTTCGGCACTAACATCGGCGCTGAATATACGTTCTATAAGGCTCCGCAGACGCAGACACAAAGCAGCATATTGACTGACGGCTCGCTAGACTATGTGTCTGACAGCCGGCAGAAGCTGAACATCTGGAAGGTGTATGTAAAGCAAGACCATACGCTGAAGAACGGATGGGGACTGAACTACGGCGCAACTTATTCTACAAGTTCGGACAACAGTTATCAGAATTACCTTAGCACGGTAAACAGACCTCAGGACCTGCCTGACAATATCAGCGCAAGCAAGCGCGAGAACATCGTGAACATATACGCCGGATTCAACAAGAATTTCAACAACAAGCTGATAATAGACGCGTCGCTGGCTGCCGAATATTATAACAATCCTTCATGGAATGAATGGAACTGGCTGCCTACCGTCAACGCAACATGGATTCCGTCGCAGGGACACATCCTTCAGTTCGGCTTCAGCAGCTACAGCACTTATCCCGAATATTGGGCAGTGCAGAACTTCACGAGCTACAACAACGGCGGATATGGCGTGATTGTGGGCAACCCGGACCTAAAGCCCATGCGCGAATATTCGGCACAGCTCACTTATGTGCTGAAAAACAAATATGTGTTCAGAGGATGGTTTACGCACACTGATGACCTGTTCATGCAGACTCTTTATCAGCAACCTGACGAACTGAGGGAAACATTCAAGGTAATGAACTTCGACTTCCAGCAGCAAGCCGGACTTATGGCTGCAGTTCCGCTGAAACTTGGCAAATGGTACAGTGCCAACCTTACGGCCTTGGGTGTATGGCTCAGACAGAAAGACTCCGACTTCTACGACATTCCGTTCGACCGCGACATCGTGTACGGAATGTTCACGTTGCGCAACGACTTCCACATTTCGTCGCAGCCAGAAATAACACTTTCGGTAAACGGCATGGTGCGAACCAAGGCACTTCAGGCCGACTATGACCTGCCGGCATCGGGCAACGTGGACGCAGCCCTGCAGATAAAGTTCCTGAAGAACAAGCGCGCAACGCTGAAACTCTACTGTGCGGATATATTCGAGACGGCGCAGATTAATCCCTACATAAACTTCAAGGGGCAGCGTCTTGACATGGACATGTCGAGCTATCGCCATTTCGGCGTGTCGTTCAGCTATGCTTTCGGCAATTATAAAGAAAAAGAACACAAGAAAGTTGACACATCGAGATTTCTGAAATAGCATCTTTGCCAACTTGCCCATGCTTCAGTTATGCTGACGACACGCGCAGCAGATGCGGTCATATAGATAATATTTACAGAATCATCACGCAACAGGCATCCGGCTTCATCGTCAGTCGGATGCCTGTTTTTGTTTTACACAAACCATAATAAAGCATATGCCGTATTGCCGTTTTATCCAAAATCAGGTATCAGGATACAGTATGTATTTTTCTTTATATTGAGCTTATTGCCGTTCGCTTTAACGTCCGTCGCAATATGTGCCAACACAATTTTACCTAAATGTAATTTGTTCAACATATCATTGACACATCTATTTTGCAACTTTGCGGCAGAAACATTTAGAACGTAACGAAGCGGCTGTTGCCGTCTGCGGCAGCCGGCATTCGCTCGAAATATACTTTATGACATTATGCGTCTGCGTAAATTTTATTCAACGATAGTGCTGTCCGACATACATCTTGGCACGACACACTCAAAGACAACAGAAGTTACTGATTTTCTGAAGTCGGTAAACTGCCGCCGCCTCATTCTCGACGGCGACATAATAGACGGCTGGGCACTGCGCAAGGGCGGCACGCGCAAATGGCAGCCCAAACACACCGACTTCTTCAAAGTGATAATGAAGATGATGGAGAAGCAGGGCACCGAAATAATATACGTCAGGGGCAACCACGACGACTTTATCGACAGCATGGTGCCGTTCACGTTTTACAATATACGCTTCGTCAAGGACTTTATACACGAGAGCCACGGCCGTCGCTATTATGTTACCCACGGCGACATCTTCGACACCGTCACTACCAACATGAAGTGGCTTGCCATGCTCGGCGACGTGGGCTATACGTTTCTGTTGTGGCTTAACAAGATATACAACAACTACCGCACCGCCCACGGCAAGCCTTACTATTCGCTGTCGCAGGCAATCAAGCAGAAAGTGAAGTCGGCTGTGTCTTACATATCCGACTTTGAGCAGGAGCTTGTAAGGCTCGCGAGGGCACGCCGCTGCGACGGAGTTATTTGCGGACACATACACCATCCGGCCGACACATATTATGGCGACATCCACTATCTCAACTCTGGCGACTGGGTTGAAACGATGTCGGCACTTGCTGAAGACGAAAACGGCAACTGGTCGGTGAAAAGATACGGCGATATGCTTGCCGGCAACCGCATGCCTGAAAGGCAGATTGCATCGTGACGGCTGCGCGGCTGTCCGTGCGCAGAAGATGCTGCGCGATAAGCAATATTCAGATTCTTTTCCTCCCGGCTGTGACAGTCGGATTATCACTATACTGATTTTTTATTGGTACAAGACTTGTGGCTGATTGCATGTTCTTGTTATGACAGACGGCCGTGCTCCGCAGGATTTTTCCTCGGGGCACGCCTTTTTCTTGTTTTTCTGTAACGGCTTTTCCCTCTGTTTTTCCCTTTTATACAAGACTTTCCACGGTCTGCAAACATTTTTTTGAAAAAAATGCGGAAACAGGATAGGGGTATTTTGTTGAGGCTGCGTTATAGGGGCAAAGAGAGACAAAAGTAAATAATATTAACAATAAAAAATCAAGCATTATGAAATTTAAAGTATTTGTATTATCTTTGTGCATTTTCGCAGGTGTCAACATGGCTAACGCCCAGGACAACAGACATGAGATACGTGTTTCGGTGAGTGACGGACTGACACAGAGCGCCGTCGATGTGCTTGGACTCGGACTTGCAGATGCCGTTACCGGCAGCAAGCGCACAGACGAGAAAGCCTCGATAGTTTACGGACTCGGCTACCGCTATGCCGTCGGACGCTTCCGCGTAGGTGCCGACCTCGGCTTCGCCCACACAACAAGCAAGCTGACGCTCTCGGGCGACAAGATGCCTTCGATAAAAGAACGCGAGCTCAACTTCATGATACTGCCCACGGCAGAGTTTGTTTATCTTAAAAGCAGACTTGTTGAGCTTTACGGAAATGCGTCGGCCGGAGTGAGCCTGAAGCGCCACACCGAGACCGGACTGACCGAAGCCGGAAAGGCTGCTGCCGCCAAAGCCGACCTTAACACGTCGTTTGCATATCAGGTTAATCCTATAGCGCTGCGTGTTGGCAACGAGACGATAGGTGCGTTCGTTGAGGCCGGACTCGGTCACAAGGGCTTCGTTACAGCCGGCTTGAGCTTCAGATTTTAGTTATTTGTAATTATATGCGTACGCAATGATGAAAGTCAGTAGAAAAGAGCTTTTTAAATCGAGATTTCTGAAACATTATCCGAGGCTATGCTGCATAGCCTACGGATATGTTTCCGACAGGGCCGACTCTGAAGACATTGTTCAGGAGCTGTTCGTTAGCGTGTGGGACAAGAATCTCGACGACATGCCCGAAAATGAGTTTGCCGCATACATAACCACAGCCGTGCGAAACCGCTGCATTTCGTTCTTGCGTAAGCGTACATGCGACATTGTGCCGATTGACGGCCGGCAGGTAAGCGCCGAGACAATGACTGCCGACGAAGTACATTGCAGCGATGAGCCTACTATGGAGGAGAGGCTCGAGGCCGCCTTGGCTACGCTGCCCACGCGGTGCCGGGACATCTTCATGATGGCCAAGCTGCACGGAATGAAGTACCGCGAGATAGCCTCGAGCCTTAACCTGTCGGAAAAGACTGTCGAAAACCAGATGACAAAGGCTCTGAAGCTGCTGCGTCAGTATGCCGCCGCCAACAGTTTTGTAGTGACGGTTCTTGTAACAATCATTTTATCAATTATTTTAAATCGGGAATAAAGATGAACAGCAATGAAGATATCAACGGGTTGCTTGCGAGGCATTTTGCCCATGAAGGGCTTACGCCGCGGCAGCAGAGCGTGCTCGACAGCTGGATAAAGGCTAATGAAGGAGAGTATGAAAAGCTGAAGAAGCTTATGGGTGCGCCTGTTGCCACGCCCGACCCGGCCACATTCGATGCCGGTGCTGCCTGGCGCAAGGTTGAGCCGCGGCTCAGCGGCAGCCGTTTATGGCACGGTCTGCACCGCAGGGCTATGCTTATTGTGTCGGTGGCGGCTGCGCTGCTGCTCATGGTTGTCCTTGCGCTGCCGTATCTTTCGGGCAGCCGCGGCTCGGACGTTATGCAGTATGCCAACAACGGAACCGTGGAGCAGCACATCATCCTGCCCGACAGTTCGGAGGTGCTGCTCTATCCTGAAGCCACGCTGGCCTACAGCGACAAGGGTGTCGACAGGGTGCGCACAGCCCGCCTGAGCGGCAAGGCCTTCTTCAAGGTCAAGAAACTGCACGGCGCAAGCTTTAAGGTAGAGACTGGCGTGATGAACGTTACGGTGATGGGCACCTCGTTTCTTGTAGACGCCACTCATGGCGGCCACGCCGGAGTGTATGTCAAGACCGGCAAGGTGAAGGTTGCCACAGATCGCGCAAGCGTTGTCATAGAGGCAAACGAGAAGGCCGAGCTCATAGACGGAGAGCTGCGCACCGGAGTGATAGGCTCGCCCGCCACGCGTTTCGGCAGCGATGATGCCGACGTGTCGATGGTGTTCAGCAACGAGCCTCTGCCAAAGGTGGTGAGCGAGATAGAGAGCAACACCGGCATACGCATTGACCTCGGTGCTGGCCTTGACGACAACCTCATAACAACCCGCATCGACGGTGCCGACGGCGACGAGATAGTGAAGGAACTGGCATTTGTCTGCGGATGCAAGTATAAGACGGTGGTGGCCGGTAAACATTACATGCTATATAAATGAACATACGAAGAATACTGTGGGTATTAGTCCCTATTCTGTTTCGGATAACTCTGGCGCACGCGCAGACAACGGACAATGCGCGTGCGCTTACCGAAGAGACTTTGCGCGTTGAAGCCTCTTCTGCCACCGTGCAGCAGTGGCTGTCAAGGATAGAGACCGGCCTCGGTATTGTCATTTCATATAACCCCGCACAGATCGACGTCGATAAGGTCAGGCGCATCGACCGTCCGGGCGTCTACACCGTGGGGACTTTGCTCTCTAAGGTGCTCGACGGATATAAGGTGCGCACGGCCTTTGTGCCTCCGCGCAAGCTGCTGATTCAGGCAGAGAAGATAGAGAACGTATGCCTTGGCGGAATGGTGCTCGAGGAGGAGAGCGGCGAGCGCCTTTACGGTGCCGTTGTAAGTATCGACAACGGCGGGGGCAGGCGCACGGCTGCCATTACAGACGCCAACGGCGTTTACCGCCTTTACGTTCCTCCGGGCACTTATGTGCTCAATGTTTCTTATATGGGATATGCCCCTTCGAGCCGCCGCATAAGTGTGAGCGGCAATTGTCATATTGTTACGCATCTTGAGCCTTTGCCGTTTGAGATAGAAGAGATAACCGTAGAGACATCCAGGCGCGACGGCGAACTGGGCGAGACAACGCCCTCAAGCATGCTCTCGTTCAGCCGTAACGACCTGTTCTCGCAGATATGGATTCTGCCCGGAGTGATATCGTCGATGGCAGGTAGCAACCTGCAGGTGGACGGCGGCAGCAACGACGAAAACCTGTTTCTGCTCGACGGCGTGCCCGTGTTCCATCCGGGACATCTCAACTCGCTGCTGCCCATATTCAACGGCGACGCCGTAAAGAATGTGGTGTTCCACAAGGGCTTCTTCTCCACTCGCTTTGAAGGGAGGCTCTCGTCGGTTACTGAGGTTAATCTTAAAGACGGCAACAAAAACGAATTTGTCAACACCCTCTCGCTCGACATGCCCGCCGCATCGGTAACACTTGAAGGACCGATCGTGAAGGACAAACTTTCATATATGGTGGGCGCACGGAGAAGCTGGCTCGACTTCTTCGACAACATGCGGTCGGAAGACGACCGCCTTAACCATTCAGCCTACGACTACAATGCCAAGCTGTCTTATTCAATCTCGCCGCAGACATCGCTCAGCGCCATGGCCTACGGTGCGCGCGACGACTATCACATGCCGCTCTACGACGGCGAGACCGGCACGGTGCTCAGATGGAGCAACGACATCTGCCAGCTTTCGTTCAACACGCAGGCGGGAAAGCTGGGCAACACCACGTCGCTCTTTTACTCCGGACACACCAACCGCGCGCGCATAGACTTGCTCGGAGTCGACTCTACGGGCTACGTCAGAAGCGGCATACGCTCGTTTAACGCCTCTACAGAGTTCAGCTACACCCTCGACAACGTTTACAGTGCGCGCTGGGGCGCCAAGTATTCTTACGACACCTACCGCATAGCGGCTTTCGGCAGCGACGTCCGCACCCGGCGCGAGCTTATCAGTCAGGCGTCAGTGTTCTATGACAATCACATACGTGTGTCGCAGCGTCTCTCGGTTCAGGTGGGTGTCCACGGCGTAGGCTATTTTCCTCACGGCAGCAAAGACTATTACAGCATACAGCCGCGCCTGTCTGTCAGATATTTCCCTACAGACAGCGACCTGCTCTATCTGCATTTCTCAAAGATGGAGCAGTTTTATCATTGCCTGCGGCTTTACAACTGGGACCTGCCTACCGACTTCCGCATGCCCAGCATAGACGGCTACAAGCCGCGTTCGTCGGAGCATTATGAGGTGGGGTGGAAGCATTTCCTTACCGGCGGTCTGTTTGAACTGTCGGCTTTCTATAAGACACGCCGCAACGTAGTGGCCATGCGCCCCGATGTTTTTGTTGACGACGGCGGCTGGGATCAGTATGTCATGGTGGGCAGCGGCGACAGCTATGGCCTCCGCCTTTATCTCAACAAGAGCTGGAGGCGCTGGATGCTTCAGTTCTCGTATGCCTTTTCGCGCAGCCGCGAGTGGTTTGACGACATGCCCGACCGCGGCCGCATGCCGTCGCTATATGATGTTCCCCATCAGTTGGCTGCAGCCTTGTCGTATAAGCTCAATGCCCATTCGCTCGTTTCCGTCGGCGGCATGATGCGCTCCGGCAAGGTGCTTGAGTTTGGCGATGATTTCAACACACCGCCCGAGGAGCAGTTCCGCACCATGCGCGAGCCGCTGGTTTATCGTGTAGACGTGGGCTATTCGTTCGAGAAAGCCTTCGGCCGCAAGCTCCTTGCCCTGCGCTGCGGTCTGTATAATGTGGTGGGCCGTCCGTCCGACGAGGATGTCCTCAGCTTTTATTCTGCCACATGGCACGGCAACTGCCTTCCCTATGCGAGCATCAGCTTTAAGTTTTGAGTCTTGTTATGTGCTTATTCCGCTATGTTAAAATGTAAAATAAACGGATTATTTCCGACCGTTTGACGCTCTCAGAATGCCGTACTTCCTCACGGTTCTGTCTTTTCTTCTTAAAAATGTCGTAATTTTTATGTTTTAGTTAAGCTGTTGATTTACAGCTGATTATGCTATTTTAAGAAGAAAATGACAACAGTTAAAAAATATTACTCTGCCGTTTACGATGCAAAAGTGGCCCGTTTACGTTCTGAAATAGCCCTTTTTGTTAGTCAAAATCCATTGATTTGACCAACAAAATCATTCTTTTTATGGCAAAATAACGGCATAAACGTAAATGTATGTTAATGGAATGTCGCTATAAGTATGCACATATTAACATCCGTTATATATTTATTTTCTATTTCCCAAAAATCTTTTGTCCTGATTTTTCCGTTAAAATTTTTATTCACAATTTAGCTTCCATTTTATTATAAATAAATTGTATTAATTTCGGATCACAGATCCTGATACTCAATTCCGGCAGATTGCAAATCAGCCGGCACATTAGTCTTGTTGCGAAACAATTTCTTATAGCTGTAATTATCCAACATAGCATTTGACTTTAACTCCTTTAACTCCTAATAATAAAAGCATTTGTCTTAACTCCTAAATAATAAAAATTCCCTTTCTTTTCTCAATTATTTTTCTAGTAGCATGTAATATTAGGCTCTGTTGTTTAGAATCCGCAAAGCAAATGTTCTGCCGGATATGTTATCCGGCAACATAAAATATAAGGATTTTCAATCCGCTTAACTTCCTTTTTATAAATAATTTGTATTAATTTCGGATCACAGATCCTGATATTCAATTCCGGCAGATTAATCTTATTGATTGTCGGCACATTAAAGTGAAAAACTAAGAGTGAAAAGTGAAAAATCCAATTGCTGAACAGGTTTATAGCAACAAAACATTTGACTTTAACTCCTAGCCAACTTGTTGGCGATAACTACTCTAACTCCTTTAACTCCTAATAATAAAAGCATTTGTCTTAACTCCAAAATAATAAAAAATTCTCTTTCCTTTCTCAGTTATTTTTCTTATTTTTGCGATATAAGAATAATTTATTCACAACACCCTTGAAAGCAAAACTGTTAATTATACTGATTATTATGGCAACACACATTTCTCAGTCATGCTCACGCAGTGCAGACGATATACGTAAGCCGGCCGTTGCCGGGCAGTTTTATTCAGCCTCGGCAGACACGCTTGCCAATGATGTCGACGGCTTTCTGAAGTCAGCCGGAGTAAGTCATGCCGACGACGTGTGCGCCGTCATTGTGCCCCATGCAGGCTATGTCTTTTCGGGAGCTATGGCGGCAAAGGCATATATGCGCATAGATCCGGCAAGAGAATATAAGCGGGTGTTCCTGTTGGGACCGAGCCATAAGGCAGCCTTCGACGGCGCTTCGGTCGACAACCAGTTCGGCGCTTATGCCACGCCGCTTGGCAACGTGGAGATAGACATCGACGTGTGCGATAATCTGTTGCGTGCCGACAGCGTGTTCTGCAGTCTGCCCAAGGCACACGACGGCGAACACTGCCTAGAAGTGCAGTTGCCTTTCCTGCAACGCCATCTCGACAAGATGCCGCCCATAGTGCCCATTATAATAGGTACGCAAGATCTTGACAAACTGCAGCGCGTGGCCAAGGTCCTGCAGCCATACTTCACCGCTGACAACCTGTTTGTCATAAGCAGCGACTTCTCTCATTATCCACGTTATGACGACGCCGTTGAGGTGGACGGCATAACGGGGCAAGCCATAGAGAAGGCTTCGCTGACAGAGTTTGTAGGTGCAATTAACGACAACGCCTCGCGCAACATTTCTAACCTCTACACAAGTGCCTGCGGACAGTCGCCCATAGCCGTGCTGCTCATGATGATGAGTGATGGCGGCGGCCTGACCATGGAGCATCTGGGATATTGCAACTCGGGCGACTCACCCTACGGCGACCACGACGGCGTGGTGGGCTATCATGCCTTTGCCGTTACGGGCGGAAAAACCGAAGGCGGCGGAGCAGAAAAGGATGCGGCGTTTGGTCTTACGGCAGACGAGATGCGCACCCTGCTCGGCATAGCGCGCCGGACAATAGAGAATACGCTTAACGGAAACGGCGGACAGCCGTGCGACACAACCAAACTTAGCGAAACGCTGAAGGCACGCTGCGGAGCCTTCGTAACGCTGACGTCAGGCGGCCGTCTGCGCGGATGCATAGGCAATCTTGTAGGTTACAGGCCGCTGTATGCCACGGTTGAGGAGATGGCTAAGTCGGCAGCTTTTGAAGATCCGCGCTTTTATCCCGTGCGCAAGGATGAGCTTAATGACATTAAGATAGAGATATCAGTGCTGTCGCCGCTGCGCCGCATATCGTCGATAGACGAGTTTCAGCTCGGCCGCCACGGTCTGTATATTGTCAAGGGTGCCAGCTCGGGCACGTTCCTGCCGCAGGTGGCAGATGAGACTGACTGGACTAAGGAAGAGTTCTTCGGCCACTGCTCGCGCGACAAGGCCGGACTAGGCTGGGACGGATGGCGCGATGCCGAGCTGTATGTTTATGAGGCCGAAGTGTTCGGCGAGGCCGACGGCGAATAAATATTAAGGATATGGAGCACGAAGCACAATTTTATGAAGCCGCTGAAGGCGGCAGGGTGGTGTGCCGCCTGTGCCCTCACGGTTGCCGTCTGGCAGAGGGCGAGCGCGGAAAGTGCCGCAGCAGGGTATGCCGCGGCGGGCGTCTCGTGGCAGAAAACTACGGTCGTGTGTGCGCATTGCAGATAGACCCGGTGGAGAAGAAGCCGCTGCTGCATTTTCATCCCGGCGGCAGCTGTCTGTCGCTGGCTGCGGCGGGCTGCAACCTTTCGTGCCTTAACTGCCAGAACTGGGACATATCGCAGGCGTCGACGGCCGACGTGCCCTACAGACAGCTTGGTGCTGCCGACGTGGCGCGGCTGGCTGAAACAAACGGATGCCGTATGGTGGCATATACTTACACCGAGCCGCTGACATGGCTAGAGTACACGCGCGACTGCGCCGTGGCGTGCCGTGAGCGCGGACTGAAGAACATACTGGTTACGGCAGGCTATGTCAACGCCCGTCCGCTGGCAGGTCTGCTGCCGTATATCGACGCCGCCAACGTAGACCTCAAGTCGTTCTCCGACGACATCTACCGCTCTGTCAGCGGTGTGCGGCTTGCCCCTGTCCTGCATACGCTCAAAAGTATGCTCGATGCCGGCGTGTGGGTAGAGATAACCAACCTCTTGATACCCGGCGTAAATGACGACATGGACATGATAGCCCGCATGTGCCGCTGGCTTGTCGACAACGGCTTTGTCGACTGTCCGCTCCATTTCAGCCGTTTCTTCCCGCAGTATAAGATGCAAGGCCCCATGTCGGTGCTTGCCGTTACGCCCATGGGCGTTAAGGATGCCGGCGCGAGCTTTGTGCCAACGCCCCTGCCGCTACTCGTTGAGGCACGCCGTGTGGCCATAAGTCAGGGCATGCGCCATGTCTATCTCGGCAATGTCTCGCTTCCCGGAGCCGAAGACACCCTTTGCCCCCGTTGCGGCTCTGTCCTCATACGCCGCACAGGCTACGACGTGGCCCTTGGAAACTTCAGCGGTGTCTGCCCTAAGTGTGGCAGCAAGATTGCCGGTGTGTGGTGATGCTTAAGCATTAGTTTGCGTAAAGGGCAGAATAAGAGTTAAAAGAAATAAAACAAGATGCATAGGTGTATGAAAACAATATAGGAAAAAAGAAAAAATATGATATTTATATTGAATTAAAAATATAAATATGATATCTGTTAAACTTAAATTCAGACCTTCTGTAAACATTGACAAAGAAGGTTCATTGGTGTTTCAGCTTATTCACGGACGTTTAGTCCGCAGAATAACCAGCAAGTACAAGATTTTCAGCAGCGAATGGGACGAGCGCAACGGTTGCATCATTCTCCCCATGAAGTCATCGCCGCGCTATGAGCAGCTAAGTCTTATCCGCTTTAATGTGGAATGGGAACTGCGGCGGATAAACAGCATTATCCGGGACACTGTCGTTGACGGCAGTCAGTTGTGCGTTGACGATGTCATCAGCCGGTTTTTGCTTTGTGATGATATTAAGCAAAGCGTGTTTAACTTTATCCGTACCCAGATTATGCATAAGCAGAAGCTTGGCAAGATACGTTCAAGCGAGACCTATAAGTCGACGTTAAACAGCTTCATGCACTTCAGGAAAGGTGTCGACCTGCCTTTCAACATGATTGATTCAGAGCTGCTTGAACTTTATGAGGCGCAGATGAGATACCGCGGCTTGTCGCGCAACACGACATCGTTTTACATGAGAATTCTGCGCACCAACTATAAGATGGCGGTAGAGAAAGGCCTGACTAAAGACTGCCACCCGTTCAGGCATGTCTATTGCGGCATGGACAAGACCATAAAGCGGAGCATATCTTTTGTTGAGATTAATAGGATAAAGGACCTCGATCTGTCGAGAAAACCCATTTGGGACTATGCCCGCGACATGTTCATCTTCAGTTTTTGCACCAGAGGCATGTCTTTTGTAGACATGGCATACCTGAAGAAGAAAGACCTACGCAACGGTTACCTTACTTACCGTCGTAAGAAAACGGGACAGCTGCTCATAATAGAGTGGACACGCCAGATGCAGGATATCCTTGATAAATATGAGCCTAACAAGACAAAATATCTGCTGCCGATAATAATGCGTGAAGACGGAAAAGAGCGGCAGCAATACCTTAATCAGATGATGAGAATAAACAGACATCTGAAGGAGATTGCCGGCTTGGCCAATCTGTCAGTGCCATTGTCTTTATATTACAGCCGTCACAGCTGGGCAACCATAGCACGCGGCAAGGACATTCCCCTGGCTGTGATAAGCGAAGGACTGGGGCACGAGTCGGAAGCTACCACCCAGATATATTTAGATTCGATTAAATCTTATGAGGTGGATGAGGCAAACAGGAAAATATTAAACGGTCTCTAAAACTTATTAAACATTGTGGAGGGACATTGGTGTGTGTCCGTGCTGTTTGTGCTGAAGGCAAAAGCAGCATCGCCTAATAAGCATCATTGTCCGAAAATAAAGTTAATTCTTCGATTTATAAACCTCACCATATTTTACGCTTTTCAGTAAAGTAACAGACGCAAATACTATTCTTAAAGTCATTCGTTTTTTTGAATGATGTAATCCAAAAAGGACTTGATTCGTTTCACGAAAAAGACCATCTCCTAATAAGAGACGGTCTTTTGTATGCAAAGGTACAAAAAATAATTACTTATGCAATTATTTTAACAATTTTATTCGATTATTTCACCGCAAACGTTTATTTGCTGATTTTTTCTTTACAAAAGAAACACATGGAAACCCGATAAATAAAATGTTTCACGTAAATGACTATCTCTTATTAGGAGATAAGCAAAAATAACTAGGTGATAAATAAGCTTTACACTGATAAAGTCATTTAAAAAAGCGTTTTAATAATGCTTGACGAGAATGAGAGAAGTCTAGATACAAAAACTCATAACTGCTTGTTATACTGCAATTTACGTTAACTCGCAGGACTAGAGAGTATGCCTTTAAGGCATTAATATTAGTAACCAACACATTGCTGACTATGACTAAAGAAGAGCAGATTATAGCTTTTTCTAGGAGTGACGCGCCCCAATGGTTCGTTATGCGCGACCTGAAGCGAAACAATGCCAAGCTTCCTGCGTATAAGATGCTTAGCGAGATGAAAATCGAGATATTCACTCCTATGAAGTGGAAAATTGTGACCAAAGAGAAAAAACGCATCCCCCAGAAAGTTCCTTTTATGCAAGACTTGCTGTTCGTGCATGTCACCAGAAAAATTCTTGATCCTATCGTCGAGAGAACCAGCACACTGCAATACCGCTACTTGCGCGACGGATTTAGAACTCCCATGACGGTAAGGGACACGGATATGGAGCGTTTTATACGTGCAGTTGAATCTGCGGACAATCCGCAGTTTTATGCTCCAAAGGATATCCTTCCTAGTATGATAGGCAAAACTGTGCGCATCATCGGCGGTCCTCTGAACGACTATGTAGGAAAACTCCAGAAGATGCAAGGCTCAAAAGTGAAGCGCATCTTTATTGAATTGTCTAACCTCTTGACTGCATCTATTGAAGTGCAGCCTGAATATATACAGATATTATAAGAAATAACGAATCTTTATCTTATGCCATTTTGTTGTTTCTGCTGGCGCCAACAGGCAGAAATTGTTATGATGAAACTACTTTCGTAAATCCCATAAAACGAAAATATATAAATACAAAACCCGAGCCGGGCGTTATGGTTCAGCCGGTATCTTCGCTTTATATTGAACAGACTTTCGTTCGCTCTTTAGCAGCATAGCGTGCTATGTCAAGAAGAAACATACGGAACTCAATAGTAAACAAAAAGACGGCTGAAAGCAGAAATACACAAAAGAGATAAAACGATATGCAGACCAACGGTCGGTTTGTGCTAAATTATTGATGTAAATAAATTAAATGACCACGCAACAGGAAAATACAAAACGGATTGCAAAGAATACATTGATGCTATATGTCCGCATGCTTTTTGGCATGTTGATATCATTATACACTTCGCGTGTGGTTTTGCAGGCCTTGGGCGTTGAAGACTATGGCATCTATAATGTCGTAGGCGGTGTGGTGGCGATGTTTTCTTTGTTGTCGGGTTCCTTATCTGCAGCAGTAAGTCGTTTTTTGACTTTTGAGCTGGGGAGAAAAGATTTAGAGCGTTTGAAGAAGGTTTTTTCTTCTGCATTGTGCGTACATGCTATATTAGCTCTTGTGGTCTTTGTCTTATCTGAAACCATTGGACTGTGGTTCTTGAATTATAAGATGAATATACCTGCCGACAGAATGGTTGCGGCCAATTGGGTATTCCAATTTTCTTTATTTTCATTTCTGTTAGGACTATTCAGTGTTCCTTACAATGCATCTATCATTTCTCATGAACGGATGGGTATTTTTGCTTTTGTTGGTATTGGGGACACTATTTTGCAGCTGTGTATAGTTCTTCTAATTGCTTATGGTGGAATAAATGCAGATAGGTTGATTCTTTATTCAGGTCTTTTAGTGTTAAAAGGACTGTTGTTTCAGTTTTTCTATTTTTATTATTGTCTTAAGTCTTTTGAGGAATGTCGTTTTAGATTGATTTTGGACAAACCTTTATTGAAGGACATGACGGGATTTGCTGGTTGGAATTTCATCGGAGCATCATCTGCAATTTTACGTGACCAAGGTGGTAATATACTCTTAAATCTCTTTTATGGTCCGGCTTTAAATGCCGCACGTGGAATCGCAAACCAAGTTAGTAGTGCTATAGGGGCATTTGTCGGTAACTTTATGGTGGCATTAAATCCACAAATAACCAAATCATATGCAGCAGCTGAATATGAATATACGTTTTCATTAATTTTCAAGGGGGCACGGTTTTCCTTCTATTTATTGTTATGGTTGGCTCTTCCGGTTTTATTGAATACTCAATATATATTATCCATTTGGTTGAATGTAGTGCCTGAACATGCCGTATTTTTTGTCCAGCTCGTTCTGATATTCTCCATGTGTGAAGCAATATCTAACCCTTTGGTCACTGTTATGTTGGCTACAGGTAAAATCCGAAATTATCAGATTATCGTGGGAGGATTGCAGATGATGAATTTTCCATTATCGTATCTGTTTCTTAAGATGGGTTTTTTGCCGGAAGTGGTTGTAATGATAGCTATTGCCCTTTCATTGGTTTGCTTAGTAGCACGATTAATAATGTTACGTGGTATGATTCAACTGCCGGTATCCCGCTTCTTACATAATGTGTGCGGTAAAATTCTTTTAGTAACTGTATTATCCGTTATTATTCCTCTCCTCGTCCGTTGGGAATTACCTGCCAATTTGTATGGATTTATAATATCTTGCATTATCTGCCTGATTTGGACGGCAGCTATTCTTTTCATATTTGGATGTTCTGTTTCTGAACGGAAATTTCTGAGAGATAAGTTGCATGTTTTATCAGTAAAATGGTTAAATAGATGATAACAATAAAAGATAAATCTGCTTGCTGCGGATGTAGTGCATGTGCCAATATTTGTGCCCATCATGCTATCACAATGAGGCCGGACGGTATGGGCTTCTTATATCCCGAAGTAGATAAAAGCAAATGTATAGACTGTGGCCTCTGTAATCAGGTATGCGCATTTAACGATGATTATGACAAATCTAGAAACTTGGAAGAACCAGATGTTTATGCTGCACGCCACAAAAATATAAATGAAATTAGTACTAGTAGAAGCGGTGCTGTCTTTATAGCTTTGTCTGATTGGATATTAGAACAAGGAGGTGTCGTGTATGGTGCTGGCTATGAAGACCACTTTCGTGTTGTACATAAAAGAGCCACAAATAAAGAACAACGTGATGAGTTTAAGGGAAGCAAATACGTACAAAGTGATTTGAAAGATACATTCTGCCAAATAAAAAAGGACTTGAAACAGGGATATAAGGTAATGTTTTCTGGAACTCCGTGTCAGACGTCAGGCCTATTGTCTTATTTGCAACTATTGAAACAAGATATCTCTCAATTATATGTCGTAGATCTTGTTTGCCATGGAGTGCCTGCTCCTTATGTATGGCGTGATTATCTCAAATATATTGAAAAGAAATATCATGCAAAAATAACTGATGTTAATTTTCGTGATAAATCACAATTGGGTTGGTCTGCGCATAAAGAGTCCTTCAAACTTGGAAATAAATACTTATGTGTATCAACTTATACAGACTTGTTTTATAAACATCTTATGTTCCGTCATTCTTGTGGAGTATGTCATTTTACTAATTTAAAACGTCCATCAGATTTGACTATTGCAGATTTTTGGGGTTGGGAAAAGGTTGATCAACATATTAATGCCGATAATAAAGGCGTCTCTTTACTTTTGGTCAATACGGAAAAAGGCAGACAATTATTCTCTGAAATAGCAGATCAAATTCATTATTTGGTGACTGATACAAAGCATTGTCTGCAACACAATTTGGAGTATCCATCTATTATCAGTCCATTAAGGGAAGAATTTGAACAGAATTTTATATCG
This sequence comes from Prevotella sp. CAG:255, assembly GCF_000431195.1. Lineage (NCBI taxonomy): Bacteria > Pseudomonadati > Bacteroidota > Bacteroidia > Bacteroidales > Prevotellaceae > Prevotella > Prevotella sp. CAG:255. The sequence continues at coordinate 132,500 of NZ_HF986820.1, forward strand.
CGAGGATTTGTCTATTGTGCTAAGAAATATGTGAACATTGGTCTCAGACATCGGATATACAGTCTCCTTAGAAAGGTGAAACATAAAATATTAGGATAATGAAAATTGGAATATTCACATTTCATTGTGCAGCTAACTATGGAGCTGTATTGCAGACCTATTGTCTGCAGGAAGTATTAAAAAATATGGGACATGAAGTCTGTGTTATAGATTATCGTCCGAAATATCTTATAGAGCCATACAAAACATTCTCATACGATTCTGCATCTTTTAATTCATTCTTTTCAAAATGTAAAGGATTAATAAGAGCTTGTTTGGTCGCTCCTATCCGCTGGAAACGTAATAGTGTATTCGCACGATTCATTCATGATTATATAAATCTTTATCAATTGGACTTAAATGATGCATCAAACGATTTTGATGTCTTTATCTTTGGTAGTGATCAGATTTGGAATCCGAAAATTACTAATGGATTTGACAAAATATATTTAGGCGACTTTCCTGCTGCAAAGGGGAAAAAATTGATTGCGTATGCAGCAAGTGCTGGAAGTGTCTCGAATTTTTCAAATGAGAATGTTAATTATTTCTTATCAAGACTGAAATATTTTGATAAAGTTTTAGTTCGAGAAAAATCTTTAGCTGAATTTATAAGACGAAAAACATTTATAATCTCAGAAGTTGTATTTGACCCTGTTTTATTGGCAGGACCTACAATTTTATATAAATTGTTAGATAATAATGAAATAAAAAATCAAAAGCAACCATATTTATTATTGTTTCAATTGATTAGAAATGATGATATCGCAAAATATGCGGCAGATGTAGCTAAAAATAAAGGACTTAAACTGATAGAGGTTGCAACGATGCGTGAATCCATCTTTAATGAAAACCAGAAACAGACTCTATCGGTTAAGCAACTATTATTCTATTTTGTCAATGCAGCTTACATTATAACGTCTTCTTTTCATGGAACAGTGCTTTCTATATTGTTTAATAAGCCATTTAATACTATTTCACTTAATAATAGTATAGACGAAAGAGCATCGTTTTTATTAGATTATTTGAATCTGTCTGATAGAATGTTAAACATATATGGTAAAGTAGTATCTTCAACTCAGATAGATTATACAGACGCAAATAATTTATATAATATAAAAAAAATAGAGTCATATAATATTCTTAATAATTTTTTATTATGTCTCTGATTTCTGTTATAGTGCCTGTTTACAATACTGAAAAAACTCTTAATAGATGTATTGATAGTATTTTGAATCAGACATTTTGTGATTGGGAATTATTGCTCGTAGATGATGGCAGTACAGACCAATCAGGTGAACTTTGCGATGAATATGCCGCAAAAGATAAAAGAATAAGAGTTTTTCATAAAACTAATGGTGGAGTAAGTTCTGCGCGAAACATGGGATTACAATATGCGAAGGGTGAATGGATCTCTTTTGTGGATGCGGATGATTATTTAAATGTTCAATCTTTGAACGATATGATAATTGGGTCAGATGATTCAGATTTAGTATTGTCTTCAATAAAAATATGTGGCTGTCAGGAGAAAATAGTAAAATTGGATAATAATTTATCTAACGATGTGCATGAAATAGGCAACTTATTAACTTCTTTGAATGATTATATGGGGTTAACTGTACCATTTGCAAAACTTTTAAAATCATCCATAATCAATAACAATAAAATAAGATTTGATTGTAGGTTTTCTTCTGGAGAAGATACGTTGTTTATGTATCAATATTTATTTTATATAAAAAAAATCCGATGCATAGATGCAGTTTCTTATAATTATATTCTGTCAAATGGGTTGTCTAATAGAAAGTTGTCATTAGGTAGTATAGATAAAATATTACAAGAAATAACAGACGCTTTAAATGAACTATATATTAAGTTCAATTTTGATATAAGGAGAAGATATTATGATTCCATAGAATATTTTGTAACAAAATATGATTTTACAAATAAAAATATTAAATCCTTTTATAAGGATTTTTTATATTTCTCCAAAAGAAAATATTTCAAAGATATGATTAATGACAGAACTTATATATGCAAAGGGTTTAAACGAAAATTATTTGATAAATTGTTCATGTATAAGTTATATGGTATTATAGTGTTATGGATTTTCAAAATTAAAAAAATATATTTGTAAAAATAATTAACAAGTTCTATAACAACGATTTTAAATTATTTGTATTTTTTAATGATATGGTGTCTGTTGTCGTTCCTGTTTATAATGCGGAAAAATATATTCAACAATGTGTTCGTAGTATTTTAAATCAGTCATATTCTGATTTAGAACTCATTTTGGTTGATGATGGTAGTTATGATTCTTCTGCTTCCATATGTCATGAGTTAGCTCAGAAGGATGCTAGAATTAAATACTATTATCAGCCAAATAATGGGGTTACGAGTGCGAGAAAAAAAGGAGTGGAATTAGCATCTGGAGAATATGTTACATTTGTTGATGCAGATGATACCATTGAAAAAGATTTTCTTAAAATTTTAGTTGATAAGATAACTAAAGGATTTGATATGGTTATTTGTGGAACTTCATTAGAAGGTGAGATGGATGGTGATACGTTTGTTTCTGCTATATTAGAGAACAAGTTGCCTGTAACTATTTGGGGGAGACTCATAAAAAAAAATATCTTATCAGATGAAGTTTTTAATATCTCTCGTGATTTGCCAATAGGTGAGGATGTTATCATGAATATCCTAATAGGCTTGCGTGTCCATCATTCTATTTATGTCCTTAATAAAAGCTACTATAATTATGAAGTTCACGATACATCTGTCACGAATGGACGTGTACCTACCTTGGCTTACGAGGAAACTTATATATCAAGAATAAAAGAAGCACTTGGAGATAGGTTTTGGGATTTCTGTGCATCATATTTGTTTCTGAAATTGCATGTATTAGAGAACCTTATTGTGTGTAGGGCTAAAATACCATATCGAAAAGATTGGATTTGTTCAACTTTGCAAGATGCAAAGAATTTGGATTTATCATGTCGTGAAAGAATTGTAACCTATGTTCATAATTCTTTTCTTTGTCGTTATTTATTAGCTATTGAACGTCGTTTGCGTTTGATGGGTATAAAAAAATAATAGCATGGTTTCGATTATTATTCCCGTATATAATTCCGAAACAACGTTAAGACGTTGTTTGGAAAGTGTCATTAACCAATCAATATCTGATTGGGAACTTATATTGGTTGATGATGGAAGTAATGATAAATCTGGTGAAATCTGTGATGAATATGCAGAAAAGAATCAACGAATTAAAGTCTTTCATAAGAAAAACGGAGGTGTCAGTTCTGCTCGTAATATAGGACTTGATAATGCGAAAGGAAAATGGATTGTATTTATAGATGCTGATGATTTTGTAAAAGAATCTTATTTGGCAAATCTATTGGAACATTCACAAAAGCAAGTTGATTTGGTGATATCTTATGCTGAGATTCATAATGGTGATGATATCAATAAAGAATCGTATCCACCTAAATTGATAGACGATACGAATTTTGAGTCCATGTTTATAGAAAATGATATGAATTGGCATACCTCTCCTTGGAGTAAATTATATAAAAGAAGTATTATAGAGGAACATCGTTTACGCTTTTGTGAGGGTATGCATATTGGGGAAGATGCAGTATTCCTATATTCATATATGTTGTGCTCTAATAGAATTTATATATCTAATGATACGGATTATTGCTATTTTGCTTACAACGAAGGTTCATTAACAAAGCGTGTGAATTCTTTAGATTCAGAGACTCTCGCTTACAACCAAATTTTGGCAATCGTAGAATCTATGATTGCCAAAAAATCAATAAAGAATTTTATTGCTTTGAAGAATCTCAATTGGTTGATTGCTTCATACCAAAGACGTATTCTAAATGCACTGTACCACAATAAAGTACAAAAGCCAAAAAGATTATCGATTTTACTAAATATTAATTGGGGGTATTATATTAAACATATTAATTCAAATTCTATAAACGAAAAAATACAAATAGCTTTATTAAAAAAACATCATTATAGATTGTATGATTTTATTAGAAGTATTGTAATTCTAATAAGAAAGATAAAATTATCTATGTGAGAATTATTTTCTTGATCAGGTAGCATATTTACACAAAATCTTAAGAAATTTAAATAAATGGAATATACAGCTGTTATCCGCACATTAGGCACTGCCAAAGAAAAATATCAAACTTTATTAGACTCTATAAAGCGGCAAACTGTTAAGCCTTCAAAAATATTAGTATATATTGCGGAAGGCTATACAATACCGAAAGAGACTATTGGAAAGGAACAATATATTTATGTAAAAAAAGGTATGGTGACACAACGTGCTTTGCCTTATGATGAAGTAGATACAGAATTTGTTTTATTCTTAGATGATGACGTGTATTTACCTGAAACAGCGGTAGAGCAGTTGTATGGGTATTTAATTGATTATGATGCTGATGTTATTTCTCCTGATGTATTTCCAAATGCAGAACGTTCTTTCTTAGGTAAATGTTTGATGATGCTTTCTGGGAGAATGTTAGCAAGAAAGGATGATGGCAAATGGGGATATAAGGTGATGCGTAACTCTGGTTATTCCTATAATAACCATCCGAGTCCCGGAGTTTATTGGTCTCAGACAAATGCCGGTCCTTGTTTTTTCTGTAAAAAGGCGGATTTTCTAAAAATTCATTTTGAAGATGAACTTTGGCTCGATAAAATGAAATATCCTATGGGTGAGGATCAGGTTATGTTTTATAAAATGTACCTGTATGGGTTAAAGCAATTAACATGGTTCCATAGTGGAATAAGGCATCTAGATGCGGGATCGACCATGCTAAATGAAGATAAAGAAAAAATGTTGATATATTCTGATTTTCGTTTTAAAACGATATTCTGGCACCGTTTCATATATATGCCTGACAGAAACTTTTTTAGTCGGTTATTGAGCTTAGTTTCTATTGGATATGCCTTTGGCTTTACGTTATTTATATCTGCTCTAAAATGTAATTTTAGCATTTTAAGATTGAAGTATAAAGCAATAAAAGATGCTTGTCAATTTATAAAGAGTAAAGAATATAAAAAACTTCCATTAATAGAAAATTTAATTTGATATGAATATTGTACCTATAGTTTTTGCCTTTGATAATAATTTGATTTTACCAGCATGTGTTTGCATATCATCATTGATGATGAATGCTAATGAAGATACATTTTATGATATTTTCATCTTACATTCAGCCCATATAAAATTAAAAAAAGAAGAATTGGATAAACTACCGTTGTATTACAAAAATTGCCGTATTCAATATAAGCAGGTAGACGATACATTTGATTCTTCTTTTGAAATCCGAGGAATAACAACACCTGCATATTATCGCTTATTAATCCCAGAATTGATTACAGAGTATGACAAAGTGATATATTCAGATGCCGATATTATTTTTAGGATGGACTTGTCAGAGTTGTATCATTCTGATATATCGCAATATTATTTAGCTGCAACCAAAGATGTATGGTTAAATTTTAGCGATGACGGAATGAAATATATTTCTTCTGTAAATGGTTTGCGGCAAGGACGATATTTGCAGTCAGGATTTATTATGATGAATTGCAAAAAAATGTTGGAAGACAAATTGGTTGACAAATTCCGCAATTTTGCTAAAGAGAAACTGAAATATCAAGATCAAGATATTCTCAATCTCACTTGCGGTGAGAAAGTATTGTTTCTATCCATGAAATATAACATGACAGATAATTTATATTACTTTCTCAATAAAGAGAGAGATAAAATAGCCTCCATTCTGTCAGGAGAAGATATTTGTAAAGCGATGAATAATGGAAACATACATTTTAATGGTCATAAGCCATGGAAAAAATACAGTATAAACTTTGATGTCTGGTGGGAGTATTATCGAAAATCACCTTTCTTCGATGAAAGATTTTATTTCGACTACTTTTATTATCGATTGAATATATTTGACCAATTGTCTTTATGGAAAAGAATTAAAATATTGGTGAGATATTTTGTATATGGAAAACGTATAATTTAAACTAGGAAGAATGAAGATTGTTTATTGCTTACCGTCTACATACCTTTTAGGAGGAGTGGAGCGGATTGTATCAAGTAAAGCTAATTTACTTTCTGAAATGGGACATGATGTATCAATCGTTACTACCGATCAACAAGGAAAACAACCATATTTTAAGATTAACAATAACATAAAATGTTATGATTTAGGTATCAATTATTGTTTAAATGGTCAACGCAGTTTTATAAAGAAATTATTTTATTTTTTTTATAACTTCTATCAACATAAAAAGAGGTTAAAGAAATTGTTGTTGGAATTGAGGGCAGATATAGTCATATCAACTTTTCGTACCGAAATGGGATTTCTACCAAAAATAAAAGATGGTAGTAAAAAAATTGTTGAGTTTCATGTATGTAAACCTATGTTCCGTATTACTAGAAGAAAGGGGATAATGGGTTATGTAGATGATTTTATGATGCCTAAAATGATTCATTCATTACGAAAATATGACCGCTTCGTAGTTTTAAGTCATGAGGATGCAGACAATTGGAAAGAATTAAATAATGTTTCTGTTATTAACAATTTTTGTTCTAAGAACTTTGCAGAAAAGGCAAAATTAGAGAAACATCGTGTAATTTCTGTGGGCAGATATGAATATCAAAAGGGCTATGACCGATTGATCAATGCCTGGGCTTTGATTGCCAAACAAGTTCCTGATTGGACTCTTCATATCTTTGGAGAGGGAAGTTTACGGCCTGTGTTGACAAAACAGATATATGATCTAAATTTAGAAAAATCTGTCTTTCTTGATGGGGCGACGAATAATGTTGGCAAAGAACTGTCAGAATCTTCTATTGTTGCTTTTACTTCTAACTATGAAGGCTTTCCCATGGCTATAGTAGAAGTAGAATCAGCTGGTCTCCCTGTTGTTAGTTTTGATGCTCCATGTGGTCCTAAAGATATTATTAGAGATGGAGAAGACGGTTTCTTGGTAAAAAATGGGGATATTGAAGATTTCGGAAAGAAACTTCTTTCTCTTATGCAGGATGAAGAATTAAGAAAAAAAATGGGCGAGAAAGCCCTTGAGAATTCGAAAAGATTTACGCAAGAAAATATTATACCACAATGGATTTCCTTGTTTGAAACCATATTAAAGAAATGAAAATATCTGTAATTGTTCCAATTTATAAGGTTGAGGCTTTTATCGCTCGTTGTGCCAGGTCTTTATTGGAACAGACGCTGACGGATGTAGAGTATATTTTTGTGGATGATGCCTCACCGGATGGAAGTATTGCTGTGTTACGTAAAGTGCTTGCAGACTATCCGCAACGAAGCGCTCATGTTAGGATTCTGACTCATGCTGAGAATAAGGGATTACCTGCTGCCCGCAACACAGGTCTTGCGGTTGCCAAAGGAGAATATATATTTCATTGTGACAGCGATGATTTCGTAGAGCCGGATATGTTTGAGCAACTCTACCGCAAGGCGACTGATGTTAATGCGGATATAGTGTGGTGTGATTGGTGGTTGTCGTTCGCCAAAAATGAAAGATACATGAAACAACCGGAATACCATACATCTATAGAAGCATTGAAAGGTATGCTGAGCGGTGTAATGAAGTTTAATGTATGGAATAAGCTTATACGCAGATCTTTGTATGTGGATAGTAAAATAGAGTTTCCTGCCGGATACGGCATGGGTGAAGATATGACAATTATGCGTCTTTTTGCCCGTGCTTCAAAGGTCGCATATTTGCCAAAAGCCTTTTATCACTATGTACAGCTCAATACAGGAGCATTCAGCAAAACCTACTCTAATCGACATTTGGAGGAATTGCAATATAATGTATCATTATTGTTAAATGATTTACAAGAAATGTTCGGTGAACAATTGAAAAAAGAAATGGCTTTCTTTCAATTGGATGTGAAGTTCCCTTTCTTGATTACAGACGACTTTTCTAAATATAGATTATGGCAGTCTTGGTATCCTAATGCAAACAAATACATTCTTAAGAATAAACAACTGTCATTGCGTAGCCGTTGCCTGCAATGGTTGGCATGGAAGAATCAATTTTGGGCAGTATGGCTCTATTACAAATGTGTACATAAAGTGATATACGGACTGATTTATAGATAAAGAACTATGTGGATATTGCGGTTGGTTGGAATGGTAGTACTTACCATATTGACCAGTTTTTATTTTTTTCCGTTTGAATTTACCTTTTTGCCGGGAGCCAATACCAAGATGGTTATGGCAGGTATAGGATTAATAATATTGATTGTTCAATTAGCACGTCAAGGTCAATCTTTGATTAATAAGGATATTTTTAATCTTGCCATAATGGCAGGTATAGTATCCTTAATCGGCTTTTTTGCTGTAATATGGAATGACACTCATGATTATACTTATGCCACTTATATTGTCTCAATGTTGGTTTGGCTTTCAGGTGCATACGTGGTTATTCAAGCTATCAAAAAATTTCATGGACATATTTCTGTGGAATTGTTATGTAATTATTTGATTGTGGTATGTGTTGCCCAATGCCTGATAGCCTTTGCGATGACACAGTCTCCTTCTTTGAAAGCATTTGTAGATAGTTTCTTAGGAAGTACAGGATTTATGGGGAAATTAAAAGACAGAATGTATGGTATCGGTGCAAGTTTGGATGTAGCCGGTTCGCGTTTTTCTGTCATATTGATGATGATTGTATTTCTTTTGACAAAGAATGCTAAAACAGAGAAGAAAAAATATATTGGGTTATACATGATAGCCTTTGTATTAATTGCTGTAATCGGAAGTATGATGTCTCGCACTACTTCTATAGGTGCAATTTGTGCTTTGGCTTATCTTATTTATGTATCTCGTCTTTATACTTTAAAGTTTGATTCAAACATGGCACATGTTTATGGTTGGTTTATTGGTATTATGTTTGTCATGATTTTGTTGATAACTTACGTATATAATACAAATCAGACTTTCCGCTATAATTTACGTTTTGGTTTTGAAGGATTTTTTAGCCTCGTTGAGAAAGGTAAATGGGAAGTTCATTCTAATGAAATTCTTAAAAATATGTATGTGTTTCCTGATAATCTTAAGACATGGATTATAGGTGACGGGTATTTTGATAATCCGAATGGTTCAGAACCTTATTATACAGGCCCGATATGGCATGGCTTTTATCAGAATACGGATGTAGGTTATTTGCGATTTATCTATTATTTCGGCGTGGCTGGACTTATTGCTTTCAGTCTTTTTATGATTAAGACTGGTAAAGTTTGCATGGATCGTTTCGCCTCATACCGCAGTTTATTCTTTGTAATTCTTTTGTTGAACTTCGTTGTCTGGTTTAAAGTCTCTTCTGATATATTTTTAGTTTTTGCCCTGTTCCTATGTCTTGATAAAGACGATGACCAAATGGCTGTTCAGAAATCATTAGAGAATAATGTAATATCATGAAAATAATCTATTGCACCCATTCAACATATAACCCCGGCGGAATGGAGCGTGTGCTGCTGAATAAGGTAACATATCTTTCGCGTCTTAAGGGATGGGATGTTTCTATTGTTACAACAGACCAGCATCACAGGCCGCCGTTCTATCCGTTTCCTGAGAATGTGAGGATGACGGATTTGGACATAAATTATTCGGACGACAACGACAAGGGGACGTTGAAAAAGATTTGCGGCTATTTGCGCAAGAGAAAGGAACACAAACGTAAGCTGACTGAGCTGCTGAAAAGGGAAAAGGCCGACATCGTGGTGTCGCTCTATCCGTCGGAATCGTCGTTCATCCCGGAGATAAAAGACGGCAGCAAGAAAGTGCTTGAGCTGCATTTCTGTAAGTTCTTCCGTCTGCAATACGGACGCAAAGGTCTGATGGGACTGATAGACAAATGGCGCACACGGCAGGATGAACGCATAGTAAGAAGGTTTGACAAGTTTGTAGTGCTTACCAACGAAGACCGCGGCTATTGGGGCAGTCTGCCGAACATAGAGGTGATACCCAATGCGGCAATGCATGTGAGCGACCGCTATTCAGATGTTACCGCGAAAAGAATAATAGCCGTAGGAAGGCTTGACCATCAGAAAGGTTTCGACAGGCTGATACGTGCGTGGGAGATAGTGCAGCGTAACTCTTATTTTACCGACTGGCGTCTCGACATCTTCGGCCAGGGCGAATGGCAGGAGATGCTGCAGCAGATGATTGACGAAAGACATCTGCAGGACACGATGCGGATAAACAGTCCGACAAAGCAGATTGGCGATGAATACGCGCGAAGCTCAATGCTGGTGATGAGCTCCAATTATGAAGGCTTTCCGATGGTGATGATTGAGGCAATGGCATGCGGGCTGCCCGTTGTGGCGTTCGACTTTAAGTGCGGTCCAAAGGACATCATCAAGGACGGCGAGAACGGACTGCTGGTAAGCAACGGTGACATTCAGGCACTGGCAGACGCCATGATGAATGTGATGGTTGACGAAGAATATAGAAAGAGACTGTCGAAGAACGCTCTTAACGTGGTTTCCACTTATTCAGAAGAAACGGTGATGAATAAATGGATAAGCCTGTTTAATTCTTTGACTGAGAGATGAAAAAGCTACTTCAGATAAATCCTGTGTTACGTGTCTCTACCTCAACGGGACGCATAATGCAGGAAATAGGCGAACTGGCCCTGCAGAACGGGTGGGAGAGTTATATCGCTTACGGCAAGGGACGCGACGGAATAAAACCTTGCAAATCGGAAATTATTCCTGTTGGCGGTATATACAGCACTCTATGGCATGGCGTTCAGACGCGTTTGTTTGACAGACATGGCCTGGCTTCAACGCACGCAACTCATGAGCTTGTCAGACAGATAGACCGGATAAATCCAGACATAATACATATACACAACATTCATGGCTACTTCCTGAATTATCGTGTCTTGTTCGATTACCTGTCGAAGTGTGGCAAGCCTGTTGTGTGGACCGTTCACGACTGTTGGCTTTACACAGGGCATTGTTATTATTACTCTTATGCCGGATGCGACAAGTGGCAGACTGGATGCGGAAATTGCCCACAGCGGAAGGATTTTCCTGCAAGTCTTGTATTTGACAGAAGTAAACGAAACTTTGAGGATAAAAAGGCAGCTTTCACATCAATGCCCAGGGACAAGTTTGTCATAGTGCCTGTTTCCGACTGGATAAGGACAGAGATGTCAAAGTCGTTTCTGAGTGAATATCGTTTCCGGGTGATTCATAACGGCATTAATACCGATATCTTTAATGTCTGTCCCGACAAAGAGGTTATTGAGAAATATGGACTGGAAGGAAAACGCATATTCTTAGGTGTGGCAAGTATATGGAGCAGGGAGAAGGGGCTGGATGATTTTATGCAATTGAGCAAACTGCTGAATGATGATGAGGTTATTGTGCTCGTAGGAATGAAAGAAGAGGAAAAGAAGAAACTTCCACGGAACATAATCGGAATAAGCAGGACCGAAAATATTCATCAGCTTGCTCAGTTGTATTCAGTTGCCGATGCCTTTGTCAATCCCACGTGGCAGGATAATTATCCTACGGTGAACTTAGAGGCTATATCATGCGGCACGCCCGTGGTGACTTATCGTACTGGAGGCAGCGTTGAGGCTGTAACAGACTCTACGGGACTTATAGTAGAACAGGGGGATGTGAAAGGACTGCTTGAGGCTGTGCGTGCCATCTGTCAGCGTGGAAAAGACTTTTATCAAAAATCATGCAGGCAATATGCCCTTCAGAATTTCAAGAAGGAAGAACGCTATGCCGATTATTTTTGTTTATACGAGGAATTGATGAATACTTAAAAACCAGATCGGTTTAAAGAGTTTAAGTATACCGTTTTTTCAGATTATTCAGATATTTATTTTTTCCGTTTTATTTCCTTTTGGTGTCTGTATTGCATGTCTTGCTGCACCTTGGATAAAACGGACAGAAGTTTATTTTGCGTAAACTGATGAAACGACTGAACTCTTTTCTTGAGTGACCGGTGAAAAATAATTTACTATGAATACACTGAAAAACTGTCAAGAAGACCTGGTGTCATTGACAAAGAGAGAAAAGTCGGTTGTCCAACGCCGGCTGGCTTTACATAAGAAATATGAGGAGGCGGTGAAGCTATATGCCGAAACGGACAAACCTTTGAAAGAAATAGCAGAAATCTGTAATGTTTCTGTAGGTGGATTAGGCAGTTATCTGCGGCGTTACTGGCGTGAACTGGTCTTTAGACACCACGGAATATCTGTGAATAACAGCAGTTTGCAGAATGTGAAAATAATAGAGACGGGAAAGCAGAACATTAATGCCCACATGAAGTATAAGGATGCTGTAGCTGCATGTGATTCATTGACATTTATTGACCTGAACATTTCTCAAATTGCACGCAAGTATGGTCTGGATGCAACAGCGATGGCCAATTTTATGCGTATACATTATCATGACACATTAGTGTGGCGCGAGAAAGTGCGCAAGCAGCTTGGAATAAATGACAATACGGCTCATGGCGCCCGTAAGAAGTGCATCAAGCAATACGCAGAGGCCGTGAGAATGTATAAAGAGACAGACATGACAATGTCGGAAATCGCCGAGGCGTGCAAGGTTTCGCTCAGCGGCTTCAGTCAGCATATGAGATTTTATCATAGCGACATTCTCAAGCAGAAACGGCAGCGGCGTAAAGTGGCAGAGGCAACCAAGACTTTTGGCAAACTGACAGGCAACGGAAGGATGTATAAGCCTGCTCCTGCAACGGAAAAGAAATATGCAGAGGCTTTAGACTTATATAAAAACACAACGATGACCATGAAAGACATTGCGAAGCATGCCGGCGTTTCGTCAGAAGGCTTCCGGTCTTATTTGCATAAATGGCATAAGAACTTGGTTCTTGAACGTTTGGGCGTTGCAGGCGATGTAGATGAAAATATCGATTTGCGTAAGGCGAAAAGACGTTTAAAGACCGTGGCTGTGAAATATGAAGGCGCAATAGAGAGCCTCAGGCAAAATCCTCGTCCGATAGCTAAGGTTGCCGTTGAATTTGGCTTCCGGCCGGATGTATTCAGAGAATATTTGAATAAGCATGAGCCGGAGCTGGCAGCCAGACAGGGTATGACGTGTTCTGCATCAGGAAAGAAAATATCCCGAAGGAGTGAGGAAAAATATTTCGTCGCGATGAAGCTGTATGAAACAACGCCGGAGAGTCTGAAATCTATTTCCAGACGGCTTGGCTTGACATATAATAGTCTTGGAGGCTATATCCGGCGTAATTATCCGGAAGTGATTAGTCGTCATCGTGATTTACTTTGACGTATGTTTGTTACCAATCAAATTAACTGAACTTAAATTAGGCAGATGCTGATTCTGCTTTTCGGCAAATGTCGAAAGAGAAACTTATATGATTAACAATAATTTTAGAGTATTACAGTTGGGTAAGTTTTACCCGATATGTGGTGGTGTGGAAAAAGTCGCATACGACCTGATGTCTGGATTGTCGGAGCAGAATGTGTATTGTGATATGATGTGTGCCGCCACAAATGGTGAAAGTAGAACTATTTCTGTGAATGAGCATGCAAAAGTCATCTGTTGCCATACGTTGGCGAAGATAGCAGCCACGATGATTTCTCCTGCAATGATTTTTGCGTTAAAGAAAGTACAAGACCAATATGATATTATACATGTGCACCATCCTGACCCGATGGCCTGCCTGGCTTTGCTGTTGTCTGGATATAAAGGTAAGGTCGTACTGCATTGGCACAGCGATATTCAGAAACAAAGGATATTGCTGAGATTATATTCTCCGTTACAAAAATGGCTGATAAGAAGGGCTGATAAGATTGTCGGCACGTCACCGGTATATTTGTCTGAATCTCCGTTCTTACGGAAAGTGCAGCACAAGACAGTGTGTATGCCCATAGGCGTCGACCCTATGTGTCCGGATGCTGCCGGTGTAAGGAAGATAAAAGACAGATATAAAGGAAAGAAGATTATTTTTTCTTTAGGACGTCTGGTAACCTATAAGGGCTACGAATTCCTTATTGCGGCAACAAAATATCTTAAAGACAATTACATGATACTTATCGGCGGTACGGGTGCTTTACGCGAGAAGTTGCAGGAAGAGATAAACTCAATGCATTTGCGTGGAAAAGTCAAGCTGCTAGGACACGTAAGCGACGAGGAACTGCCTTCATATTATGGAGCCTGCGATGTGTTTTGCTTGAGCAGCGTGCAGAAGACAGAAGCTTTCGGCATCGTTCAGATAGAGGCGATGTCATGCGGAAAGCCTGTTGTTGCTACAAAAATTCCTCATTCGGGAGTGTCTTGGGTAAATGCACACGAAGAGTCTGGCATCAATGTCGTTCCCGGTGATGCTTATGCCTTGGCAAAGGCTATTGAGGCCATTGCCGAGAATGGTGCCGCTTACGACAGATACTCAGAAGGAGCCTTAAACAGATACCAAAAGCTATTTACTAAAGAGAAAATGATAGCTAAATGCAAAGAACTTTACGACGGATTAATGAAAGAAACTAAACAATAACTGAAAAACTAATAACCATGAATGATAAAAATAATTGTCAGCACAAGAAAATGTCACTTGGGGCATGTATGTTAAAACGTATTTTTGATGTAATATGCAGTCTTGGAGGCTTGATAGTTACATCGCCTGCTTTTTTGATAATATATTTCTTTATAAAACGTGAAGATGGCGGTCCGGCTATTTTTAAACAGGAGCGGGTCGGATATGGAGGCTTGCCGTTCACGTTGTACAAGTTTCGCTCAATGAACGTCATGTCTGAGGCAGACGGAAAGCCTGCCTTATGCCAGAAAAACGACATGAGACTTACGAAGGTCGGCAACTTCTTGCGTGTACATCATTTAGACGAACTCCCCCAGTTGTGGAATGTCCTAAAAGGAGACATGAGTTTTGTGGGGCCGCGTCCGGAGCGTAAATACTTTGTCGACCAGATAAGGGCTATCAACCCTGACTACGAACTACTCTATCAGCTAAGGCCGGGACTTTTCTCTCCGGCTACATTATACAACGGATATACAGATACGATGGAAAAGATGCTTGAGCGTCTCAGAATGGATCTTAAGTATCTGCGTGAACGTTCATTATGGCTGGATTTAAAGATAATCATACTTACAGTGTCATCGATAATATCTGGAAAGAAATTCTAAATATATTAATGTAATGAATAAAATGGTATTGAACCCTAAAGCAGGGGTTAAACTTAGGAAAGTTGGCAATCAGTATATGATTGTTGAGGCTAATGAAGAAAATGCAAACATGAGCGATGTCTACAGCTTGAACCATACGGCTGCGCTTTTGTGGCAGCAAGTGGAGAAAGGCGGCACCACTCCGGATATGTTGGCTGATTATTTATGCGAGAATTTTGAGATAGACAAAGAAGTGGCAATTAATGACATAGAACGGCAGATGGCCGAGTGGAAGTCTTTTGGCCTGTTGCTTTGAATTTTATATTTGAATGGAGATAAAACAGGACGGCGCCCGACAAGAAAAGCTGCGAAACGTGCTGCTTTTGCTTGTTAGACTGGGGCTGTGGGGCGACCGGGAGGAACACAATACAAGGTTAAATCTTACAGAAGAAGATTGGAACGATGTGTTTCGCCTTGCCATGCAGCACACTGTAACGGGACTTGCATTTCAGGGAGTTTCGCATTTGCCTGACAGTCAAATTCCGCCGCAGTCTCTTCTTGTGAGATGGATGGCAGAGACTGATGCCGTTGAGCGCCGAAATAGGAAAATGAATGGCGTACTTGGCCAGCTTTATAACATATTTCATGAGAAAGGCCTTAATCCGATATTGCAAAAAGGACAAGGCGTGGCCAATTATTACGAGAGTCCGCTGTTGAGGGTATGTGGTGATATCGACCTGTATTTCAATAATAAGAAGGCATGGGACGATGCCTTGGACTTCTTGCGAAAAAACAATATAACGTTTACGAAACAGGCAGATGAGGGCATATCATACAGATGGCAAGGTGTTGACATAGAGCATCATAGCCGCTTGTTTGATTTATATAATCCTTTTCTGCAAGGTTTTGTTCGCAAGTTAGAAGGTCAAAAAGGATACCGGCATACTGCATTGTCAACATATCCGTCGGTCATAGTAACAACGCCGTCTCCATTTTTGGATATATTGTTGCAAAGCCTGCATATCTTGAAGCATTCTGTCAGCCGCGGTATCGGGCTCAGGCAGATGTGCGACATGGCTCGCTCATGCTATAAGCTGCATGGAGAAATAGATTCAGAAGAGATGAAGGCTGTATGCAAGAAAATCGGACTCCAGAGATGGTGCCCGTTGTTGCATACTTTCCTGATAGATTATCTTGGCCTTCCTAAAGACTGTCTACCTTATGAAGACACAGCGCCGTCGGCAGCTCCTCTTGCTGAAATCGTATGGCGTGGAGGTAATTTTGGTCAGTATGACAGTATGCTTGTTTCCGAATCTGTTGCTTACAGGCGCAAATTAAATACAATACGTTCATTCATGCGTAATATGCATTTTGCTTCATACTATGCACCAAAGGAAACTTTTTGGTATTTCGTTCAACTGTTGAAGGGACAATTTAAATGACAGCTACTTATTATTTCCGGGTGGCAGGCTTTCCTTTTTCCGTCTCCTTGCCAGGGGCGTGTGATATTGAAGAGCTGCTCCCGTCATTCCTTCCTTTTTATGAGACAAGTATTGGTGCTGAAGAGCCTTTGTTCCGGTTCTTTGCCGTGCCATTGAGCCAGCTGCCTTGTTCAGAGACAAAGGAGCTGATTGACGAGACCGACAATGACATGGGGCACCTTGTTCTATACGCCTTGTCAGACGGCTATTATATAGAAATCATCAATAACGGTCATTTGCACAGAATGTTTGCCAAGTCTGATTTTTCATCAGTAGAGGCACACATACAGTGGGATGACGTTAATGCCGGAAACGCTCTCTCGTCTCTTATCCGTGTGGCATACGCTCAGGCTATATTGCGCCACGATGCCGTTTCGATACATGCCTCGGCTGTCTTCTGTAACGGACAGGCATATTTGTTCTTGGGAAAAAGCGGAACAGGCAAGAGCACACATTCAGCTCTTTGGATTGAGAATATACCTGGCACGGAACTGTTGAACGACGACAATCCTACTATAAGGATTCTGAACGGTAAGGCATATGCCTACGGCTCTCCGTGGAGCGGCAAGACGGCATGCTATAAAAATGTTTCTTTCCCCGTGGGCGGCATGGTACGTTTGAATCAGGCACCTGAAAATTCGTTTCAGCTGCAGGAGGGAGCCGATGCCTTTGTAGCACTTTATCCCGGCTGCTCTTTTATTGCCAGAGACGAGCACTTACGCAACAGCCTGTATGACACGTTGACCTTATTGGCCGGGAGCGTAACGGTTGGTACTCTTGACTGTCTTCCTGACAAAGATGCAGCACTAATGTGTTATAGAGAACTTACAAGAAAACAATAAAAACAGATAAATCAAATAAAAAAATGAGCAAAAACTTTTTATGGGCAAGTTTGCTTGCCGTATTGATTCTTACGTCTTGCGCGTCACGAAAAAGTTTCGTTTACCTGCAAGACATGCAGATGGGTACAAAATATCCCATTGAGACAAAGTATGAAGCCGTTATCCATGATGATGACAGGCTTAGTATAACAGTCAGCAGTAAAAATCCTGAGTTGGCAATTCCTTTCAACATCAACGGCGGAGCTGTTCAGGTGGGAACAGACGGAAATGTTTCTGCCGCAGCTTCAGGCGGGGCCAAGCAGATGGGCTATCGTGTGGATGTCGACGGCAACATTGATTTCCCCATCCTTGGCAAGATACATGTATCCGGCATGACGGTCAATGCAGCCAAGCAGCTGATAAGAGACAAAATTATTGCCGGAAATTACATCAGTGATCCTATCGTGTCGATAGAGTTTCTCAATTTCAAGTACACGGTATTGGGTGCCGTAGGACACAACGGCACATTCACAGCCAACGGCGACCGTGTTACGCTTATTGAGGCCATAGCTAATGCCGGCGACCTTACCGCCAAGGCGCAGACCAATCGCGTGGCTGTCATCAGAGAAGTCAACGGCGACAGGCAGATGTTCATGCACGACCTTACAAGCAAGGACATCTTTGAGTCACCCTGTTTTTATCTTCAGCAGAATGATATCGTATATGTAGAGCCTAAGTACCGCAAGAAGGACACTGAAGACCGCGGCTGGCAGATCGGTACAACCATACTTTCTGCAATTACGGCAGTTTGTTCAATCTTATGGGCTATTAAGTAAAAAAACATTATCTAATAAAGTTTTATGCAAACTAATAATTCTCCCAAGAACGAGCAGAGCGTCAATTTGGTTGACTTGTTCGTTTACTTAGCCTCAAAGTGGAAATGGTTCTTGGTTTCCATTGTTGTATGCGTCGGGATAGCATGGTATAAGTATGCCCGTGCACCTTTTGTATATTTCCGTTCGGCTACAATTATTATCAAAGACCCTTCAAACAAGACAGCAACGTCTGGATTGGACCGCTTTGATAATATCATCAACAAGACCAACGTGGCCAATGAGATTCTTCAGTTCCGCTCCAAGCGGCTGATGCAGGAGGTGGTAAAACGTGTGCATGCTGATGTCAGCTATCAGATTGACGACGGGCTCCGTACCAACGAGCTCTACACGCAGTCGCCTATGCTTGTGCGTTTCCTTGATGTCATGCCGGAGCATAGCATCAGCCTTGTGATGACGCCAAAGGACAGAAACACCGTCGTGCTGTCTGATATATCCGGATTTGATGCCAAGCCGAGCTACACTCTTCACATGAACGACACTGTGACGCTGGCAAAGGGCGTTCGCGTAGTGGCAACCCGCACCAACTATTATAATGCTTCGTGGATAGACCAGCCAATCCATGTGCACAAGCGTCCGCTCAACTCTGTCGTAAACTATTACAGGTCAGTGTTCGGCATTCAGCAGG
>NZ_HF986820.1:151571-160523 GCF_000431195.1 Prevotella sp. CAG:255
ATTCAGCAGGAAGATGAAGAATCGTCTATACTCACACTCTCGCTGAAGGACAATTCGGCCACACGTGCAGAGGATGTGCTGAACATGCTTATCACGGTTTACAATGAAGAGGCAATCAAGGACAAAAACCAGGTGGCTGTAAACACCGCCAACTTTATCAGTGAGCGTCTGATCATCATCGAGAACGAACTCGGCAACGTTGAGTCAAGCCTCGAGTCGTACAAGCAGCGCAACCAGGTGATAGATATCTCGTCTTCGGCAAATATGTATATGAACGAGTCGCAGAAATACAATGCCGATGCTCTGGAACTAGAAACGCAGTTGCGTCTTGCTCACTTTATCAAGGACTATCTGACCAATCCTACCAAGGAAACCGACCTTATCCCGGCTAACACCGGTATCGGAGACATGAATATCGAAAATCAGATAAGCTTATATAATAACACTAAACTTAAGCGCGACAGGCTTATAGACGACAGCAGCGAGAACAACCCGGTGGTGCAGGAGCTGAACAACTCGTTGCGTGCGATGAAGCAGAACATCATACGTGCCGTTGACAATATGATTGTAAGCCTGAACGTGAAACGCAACGATGCCCAAAACCGCGAGATGAGGGCACAGAACCGCGTAACGTCTATTCCGCGTAAGGAACGTCAGATCCTTTCTATCGAGCGTCAGCAGAAAATCAAGGAAGCCCTGTATCTGTTCTTGCTGAACAAGCGCGAGGAGAATGCTCTCTCTCAGGCTATGGCCGACAACAATGCGCGCGTCATCGACAGCGCCGACGGCAGCGGCGCGCCTATAGCTCCGCAGCGCAACCGCATCATCCTGCTTGGACTGCTCGTCGGTATAGCTCTTCCCGGCGTAGGCTGCCTGCTCGTGCTCTTTATGGACACACGCGTTCACGGACGTAAGGATGTTGAAAAGGTTATTAGCGTGCCTTTCCTCGGTGAGATACCGATGGACAAGGAGACAGACCGCAGTCAGCACGGTTATCAGCTGATAAAGCCCGATGACGACAGCGTCGTGTCAGAAGCTTTCCGCATTTTGCGTACCAATATGTCGTTCATGTCGAAGAAAGACCACCCGACTCAGGTCATCACCTTTACCTCGTTTAACGAAGGTGCCGGCAAGACGTTCATCTCTTGTAACCTTGCCATGAGTTTTGTCTTTGCAAAGAAAAAGGTGGTGATGGTCGACCTCGATATACGTAAGGCCACGCTGAGCTGCCATTTTGGTGACCATCGTAATGGTGTTACCAATTATCTGGCTGACCCGACAGTGGCGTTGGACGACATCATACGCCATCAAGACTCTTTCGACCTTATTCCTTCAGGCGAAATTGCTCCAAACCCTGCCGAGCTGCTTATGGACGAGCGTCTCGACCAGATGATGGCAGAGCTGCGTAAGCGTTATGACATAATCATTGCCGACAACGTGCCTATGGGCATCATTGCCGACGCAAGCATCGTCAACCGTATAGCCGACCTGACAATCTTTGTTGTGCGTGCCGGCAAACTCGACCGCAGACAGCTTCCTGACATCGAGGCTCTCTATGAGGACAAGAAACTCAAGAACATGGCCTTGGTGCTCAACGGCGTAGATCCTGACCGTCGCGGTTATGGCTATGGTTACGGATACGGCTATGGCTACGGTTATGGTTACGGCAAGCATGGAAAAAAGAAAAAATGAGATCTTAAAACTATAGTTTAATTATTAAAAATTTTATTGCAATGAAAAAAGAACAGAAAGAAAAGTATGAGTCTCCGTCAACCCGGAAGACTCAGGTAAACCTGGAAAACGGGTTTATGTCGGCTTCTGTGTTTGAAGATGGAACCGAAAACGCTGAGGGCGTTACCATTGAAGAACACGGATTTGCTAACCCGGATAGCCCTTGGGAAGGTGATTATTCAGGAAGTACTTGGGATTAATAATTAAAAATTTAAATTATGAAGAAGAACATATTTTTAATAGCAGGCATAGCACTTACGGCTATGCTTAGCGGTTGTGCAGATGAAAATCTGGACAATACCGTTAAAAATCCCGTTAAGTCGGGTGAGGAGATTATGTTCGGGTCTAAATTAGTTGGTGATGCAGATGTGATTGAGGCAAAGCCGGGAACCCGAACTGTTTATGGAGACCGTAATGAGAAAGGAGTTCCTGTATATTGGGAAGCTGATGGCAGCGATACAATTGCTATTTTCTGTAATCAGGCATCTCAGCCAGCCAATCATCTTGTAAATTACAAGATAACGCCCGACGAAACAGACCATGCAACAGCTGCAAGTGTTGCAAAAGTGAACCCAAGTGAAGCCGGTCTGCAATGGGGAGATGTTGATACTGAGCACAGATTTTATGCTTTCTATCCGGCAAGTGCTGTGAAGGGTTCTGCTGAAGAGGATCAGACGGGAAAGATTACTGCTAATATTCCTGTTACACAGCAGGTACAGGAATGGAGACAAGGCAAATTTGAAAGTTCTGACACAGAATTTAATGGTAGAACCGTTTATTTCGGACTTCCGGATATGGATTATGCCTATATGTATGCTTATAATGCCGTAACACCTTCGCAGGTAAAGGATGGGCAATTCATAGATTTGCAATTCCATAATTTGGTAACAGTGCTTGATATCACAGTGCAGGGTCCATCGTCTGGTACTGCTACAATTACCAATATTAATGTGGATGCGATTGAAGGTGAAGAGCCTATTCTTACGGGTGACTTTACATGTAATATCAGAAATACGGAGACCGGAGTAATAGGAACCTGTGATCCGGTTGGTGATTTCAACGAGGAACGTGGACGTATTTCTATTCCTTGCTATGATAAGAAAACCAAGAAGTTCATTCAGCTTGGTCCAAATGAACTTCTTAACGTAAAAGCCTATATCATTCCACAAGACAAAAATACTGTAACTAAGCGTACTCTTCGTGTTACGGTATCTTTGCTGAATGGTGCTCCTTGCAGGAAGACTTTGCAGCAAGCGGATGTTACTCCGCATAAAATCAACCGTGTTATTCTTCCTCCATTGACAATCGGAGGCACAAACTATTGGATGAGTTCACTTGACCCAGATATCTATGTGTCAGAGCTTTCTATACCTGGAAGTAAGTTCTCTGTTTTGACAAGCGATAATGGCGCAAGCAGGGTTTATCAGAATGCATCGATTGCACAACAGTTCACGGATGGTGTTCGTGCATTTATTTTGCAGACTGCTACAAAAGGTGAAAATTCTCACACAGATATTTTGGGTAATCCTAATGGCAACAATTGGACTCCTGGCGGATTTTGGGTCGTTTCTGAAAATAAAGACAAACCGGTAATGGAGTTAAAAACAGCTATTTCAGAAATAGCATCTTACTTGGATGCAAGTGAAAAAGCTGGAAAAGAAAATGAGTTTGCTTTTGTAATGTTGACTTATACTACTGGAGATTATGATTTAGGAACAGGACATTATGGCTTGGGATTTGTATATGATCGTGATCCTGCGGATCCAGAGCAATATTGGATTAATAGTCTGCGTGATGAAGTAAATAGCATAGCGGGTGATGCAGCAAATCGTATTTATACAGGTGAGATAACCCCGGAAACAACGATTGATGATGTGAAAGGTAAAATCATATTAAAGGCTAATTATAACTCGCAGAATATGATTAGTAATTATGGATCAGCCACAGCTCCAATAATGTTCACCTATTGGGGATCTGCTTATGGTCCTAAGATTTATAACGGGGCCTATTATCAGGATACATACGGCGGTATGCCTATGGATTGGGGTAAACCAATGTGGTATGAGAACTCTGACGCTAAGTTGAGATGGTATTATCAGGAGGTAACAAGTGTTGGTACTGGTCAGGAGGCAACTCGTGCAGAAAAAGAGACCTTTATCAAGAACTTGTTTACGAAGAGTGTTGATTTGTATCATAATGACACATCTCATAAGACATGGTTTATGAACGATCTTGGAGGATACTATTCTGACAATGCCGATATAAATGGCAGAGGTACAGGTATTCAGGCTTTGGCTATTGATATGAACCAGATGGGAGTTGATGAGTTGCAAAACCGTGAAGAAAATGCCGGACTTGGTATTATCTTCATGAACTTTGCCGACAAACAGGCTTTATCAGGTGCTGAATACAAGAGCGACTGGCTGATACAGACCCTTATCGACAACAACTTTAAGTTTGCGTTGCGTAAGAAAGGCTCAAGCACAACGCCTTCATCAAATTACAATGCCACTTATTCAAATGGCGGAAATGCCGTTGGTTGGGATAAGTAATCACTATTTGACAATGAAACTTTCGCTGAAAGACTCAGCGAAAGTTCATTGTTGAAAAATGTATCATATAAGATAAATGAGTTATCCTATACGAAAATACGCGGCATTAGTAATTGCGTTAGCCTGCTTTGCTTCATGCCAGGACGAGTCTTTGCTCGGCGGAGACGCTGCCGGCAACGTTAAGATTCTTGCACGCATGAGCGGCTCAACACCTACGCGTACTTGTGTTGACGGAGTTACGACAGACGGTTCGGTGGGCATATTGTGGTCTCCGGGCGACCGTATCGGCGTGTATGGAAGCGCCGGAACGGCAAACGCCTTGTTCGTATCTTCAAATACGAGTGCCGCGCCTGAAGCCGTCTTTGCAGGCAATCTGAAGCAGGGCGAATCTCCCTCTTACGCCTACTATCCCTATGACGAAGGCAACTCTTCGTCGGATGTCTCGGCTATTAAAGGAAACCTGAAGCTTGTTCAGGCATACAACATGGCCGACGGAACGTTAGAGGCCGACTATAAAGTAGGCAAGTCAACGTTTTCATCAGCTGATGGCGGACAATATGAGTTCTCGTTCGAGCATCTGTTTTCCCTTATCAGGTTCAGCATCAACGCCACGGGTACTCTTCTCGAAGGCGATAATCTTGAAAGCATCATCCTGACCTTGCCCGACGGGCGCAGGCTCGGCGGCGAGTTTACGTTCGACGCAGCTTCGAAGGCTGTGACATGGACCGGTGCTGCCGACGAGGTGAACCGGCTGACCATGAAATGGAGCGATGCTCCGGCGCTTACGAGAGGACAGGAGTTGACGGGATATATGACCTGTGCCCCTGACATACATCAGAACGACGATATAAAAATAACCATTCTGACACATCAGTACAAGGCAGAGTTCACCCGCCGTTCGCTTGCAGACTTCGCTGCTAACACATGCTACACGTTCCCGCTGACGCTTGCCAACTATTCTGATATGGTTGTAACCAAGCGTCCTGTGTTCAAGAGTTTCTCATTCGATGTAAGTGCCAACGAAGGCAAAATTCTTGGCACCAAACTGGTGTATGAGAACGGAAAGACACAGCCTGTGGATAATACGGCAGAGGTGATGACGGTAGGTACTGACAGCGTTACCGGCTGCATACCTTATCTGTTTGACTTCAAGCTGAAGCCCACGTTCACCATACCTGAAGGCATGACCGTAACAGTGGACGGAAAAGCACAGACGAGCGGAGCCGACGAGCAGGACTTCAGCAAGCCGGTGACATATGTCGTGTCTAACGGCGAGGAAGACCGCGCCTATGTTGTTGAGGTTACAAACACCGGGTTGCCGGTGGCTGTGCTTGAGCAGGAAGGCGGCAGCGTCTATTGGGATGAGGCCGGCATAAATGTGCGCGGCAAGGATGAAGACTGGGGCGGAAACGACCATTTTACGCTCTACAATGCAGATGGAACGGTAGATGTGGAAACTGCTTTATGCAGTTCGCGCCTTCGCGGTAACTCCACGCAGAACTTCCCGAAACTTCCCTTTGCGCTTAAATTCGACAAGAAAGTAGGTATACAAGGACTGCCTACCGACAAGCGCTGGGAGCTGCTTGCCAACTGGATGGACCGCACTTCGCTGCGCAATGCAGTTGCTCTCGACATAGCTCATCGCACGGCCGGCGCACATACTGACGGCTTGGGATGGAGTCCTAATGGTGTGAATGTGGAACTGGTTATCAACGGACGTCATGTGGGAAACTATTTCCTGTGTGAGAAAGTGAAGATTGATGCCGACCGCGTGAACATCAAGGACTGCTATGAGGACGTTGTGGACGGTGGCAACTCCAATCCTTCTGTTGCCGACTGCGGTTATCTGCTTGAGTTCGACGACGCGATGGATGAGGTCAACTGTTTCCGTACAGACCGCGGACTTCCTGTCATGTTTAAGGATGAAGTGCCGGAAAACGGAACGCTGTTTAATGCCATAAAAGATAAGATTGAGGCAATTGAGCAGAATCTGGAAAACGGCAACTACTCTGAAGCCTACAAGCAGCTGGACATCAACTCCGTCATTGACTATTTCTTTGTGCAGGAACTTACGTTCAACGATGAATACAAGCATCCTAAGAGCGTATATATGTACATCGACGGCGAGGATAAGCTGACAGCAGGCCCGGTGTGGGACTTTGACTGGCAGACGTTTATCATTCCGGATCAGGTGCGTGCCTACGGCGGAACTTACGACTGCCGTAACACGGACGAGTGGCTGTATGGAGCTTCGGCGTTGGCCGAAAAACAGTGGCCATGGGGAAATCCTGATTATGTCAACGACAAGCCCTATATGTGGTATCCGCTTCTGTTTAAAGACCCGACGTTCAGAAGTAGCTTACAGGCGCGCTGGACGGCTGTTTATGCAGCTCTGCAGGCTGTAGTGGCAGAGATAGACCGGCTGGCACTTCAGAATCGTCTTTCAGATAAGTTCAACTCGGCAATGTGGCCTACCACACGCACTCTGAAAAACGAGTGTGGCGCTGCGTTCAATGGTGATGAGGATATGACCTTCGACCAGGCAATACAGTCGATGAAGAAGGCATATACAGACCGTCTGAACTGGATGAACGCACAGATAATAAGTGGAAGTTTCGTGACAGACGCAGACTAATGAAAATATCTAACGAATAAAAATTCATAATATGATTAAAAGAACAATCGCGGCAGCCATTGTAGTATTGGCTGCAGGTTCAGCCTTTGCCCAGGCTGAACAAAAGACCAGTTCCACAGAATATGTGGAATACAGCTCAAGTAAATATAAAGTGGAGACAAACGGCTTCTGGAGCAACTGGTTTGTCAGTGTTGGCGCTGGTGGCCAGGTCTACTTTGGCGACCATGACCGTCAGGCTTCGTTTGGCGACCGAATTTCGCCGGCTCTCGATGTAGCTGTTGGCAAGTGGTTCTCGCCGAGCATAGGCGTAAGGCTTATGTATAGCGGCCTTTCGGTTAAGGGTGCCACACAGAAGGGCTCTTTGGCTCACAGCACCGGTGAGGATGTGCCCGGAAAGGGAGGCAACGGCTATTGGCTGGAGAAGCAGAAGTTTAATTACTTCAACTTCCATGCTGATGTGCTGTTCAATCTCTCTAACATGATATGTGGCTACAATGAGAAGCGTCTGTATAACCTCAGCGCTTACGGAGGTCTCGGCGTGATGCACGTGTCAGAAGAGCCGTCAGCCACAGACATATCAGCACACTTCGGTCTTCTTAACACCTTCCGTCTGTGTTCAGCTCTGGACCTCAACCTTGACCTGCGCGGAACGCTGGTTAACGATGAGTTCGACGGCGAGGGCGGAGGCCGTGGCGGCGAAGGTATGTTCACCGTTGCAGTTGGTCTTACCTATAAGTTTAATCCGCGCGGCTGGGAGCGCAGCAAGGTCGTTACACGCACTGTGTATAACAACGACGAAATCAACGCCATGCGCGAACAGCTCAACCGCATGAGCGAGGAGAACGCACGTCTGCAGGAAGCTCTCAACCAGAACGACAAGGAGAAGGCTGAGACCATAGTTAAGCAGATAACATCTGCTAACCTCATCGTGTTCCCGATAGGCAAGAGCACCTTGTCTAATCAGGCTCGCGTAAACCTCGGCATGCTTGCAGAGGTAATCAAGCAGGGCGATCCTTCAACGGTTTACACCATCACCGGATATGCTGATGCCGGAACCGGAACAAAGGCCGGCAACGAGCGTCTGAGCAAGAAGCGTGCTGAGGCTGTATATAACTGCCTGGTAAAAGAGTTTGGCATTAGCAAGTCACAGCTCCATATTGACTATAAGGGCGGTGTGGACAATATGTTCTATGACGACCCGCGCATGAGCCGTGCCGTAATCACCAAGACAAAGTAAATATATCTGTCTGACTTGTTGCGATGCGTACCTGCGTCAGCAACGTAGTGGCGCGAGGGTGTGGCAAGGAGTCAGGGCTGGTTAGCTCATTTTATTGCAGTCGGATTTGCTCTGCTGCCTGAATGTGTTTTCGGGCATACAGTGTCAAGTCTGGTATGAGTTTGTCTGTTTCTATAGCCCCTCTTCGTACACATCCTCGTTTTCTAATTGAAAGTTTTGTGTTCAATCCCATTTGCTGTCTTTTTGGCAGTGAATGGGATTTTTTGTTTTCGGGAGTTTCATCTGTCCGCCATGATTCTGATGAGGCATGCCGAGAACATGAGCAAACGGCAATGTAAACAAGACGACGGGCTGAAAGCATGGACGCACAAAACAGATAACGCTATCTGCGG
Source organism: Prevotella sp. CAG:255 (assembly GCF_000431195.1). Lineage (NCBI taxonomy): Bacteria > Pseudomonadati > Bacteroidota > Bacteroidia > Bacteroidales > Prevotellaceae > Prevotella > Prevotella sp. CAG:255. Next base: position 160,119 of record NZ_HF986820.1, read on the forward strand.
GCTGATGGCAGATTCGCGTTTAAGGGCCTGCATAAGGCTTATGTGACTGATATGCCGTTGCCTGACGGAAAGGCCGTCAGAAGGCGCAGAAATGCTTCGAGTGGGCATGCAGCATAGGGGAGTCTGTGCCGGCCATGCGTGCTGAGGTTATGTCATTGTGCATATCCATGCCGCGTCAGAGTTGCTCATGCTGATAAAGTTGCCGGTTGAACGGCATTATGCTTAATGATTTTTTTGAGACGTGCCTTGAAGGTATGCCGGCGCCCTGTGTAAAAAAGTCAGTTGCTTTTCTGTTGTTTTGGCTTAGCTGCATCGTAGGTTTTTCTGCACGATTAGACGATGGAGTATATGCAATAAAAAAGGAGTACCGTTTGGTACTCCTCTGTGATCCGTTTGGGGGCGGAA
>NZ_HF986821.1:0-408 GCF_000431195.1 Prevotella sp. CAG:255
CGGCAAGCAGGAGCGACAATAACAAAATTCTGTATCTCATCATAGCACGCGCACCTCGTCAATGGTTTCTGCATTGGCCACGTCATCACTTTGCACCTCGAACACTTGGTGGCGGCCTCCCTGCTTCTCACTCATCTCCACAACGAGCATCTTGCCGTCGGGAATGGTGAACTTTGGCAGGGCGAACACCGTGCGCTCTGCCTTTCCGCCGTCAACGCGCGTGGCGTAGTTGTACGCCCTAAGCGGATAGATGACCTGCTCCTGCATGGCCGTGCGCTTGACCACTTTCTTGTCGACAATCTTGAAAGTGACGAAGTCCACGTCGAAAGGCACGTTGCCCTTGTTCCTCGTCTCGGTGTGGAAATAAAGCAGGTCGCCGTGGGCGTAAAGTCCTTTCAGCAGGAACTG
>NZ_HF986821.1:428-593 GCF_000431195.1 Prevotella sp. CAG:255
TCAGCAGGAACTGCACCCCGAAACGGCGGCTCCCGATGTGGCGCACGCGCCTCTTGTCCTCCTTGTGGATTGACTTCATAATCATCCTCACCAAGCGCGGCGATTCGCCGTCAAGCTCCTTCAGGTAGATTTCCATCGCGTTGTTGGGGCGGTTAACCGCCTCGC
>NZ_HF986822.1:0-13256 GCF_000431195.1 Prevotella sp. CAG:255
CAGCCGAGACACTATGATGCTATTCAGTTCTTTGTTGGCTACAACAAAGGCAGAACCAGCGCACTGGTAGAAGTCAAAGACGCAAAGATTGAGCTGTTTGAAGACGAGAATCACAACTTGATTGAATACACCCATCAAGGTGAGATTTATTTGGCAGCACAGGTAGTCTATAACCTTGGCAGAGTGATAGAAAAACATGTTTAATTTAAATTTTACGCTGAGTCAGAGTAAACAGAAGCACATTTTCAACAGGCGGTTATCGTGGCGGCCGTAGAGGCTTGACCACAGAAAATGGAGGTTTGTCGCAACGTGGCAGATTCATCAACCGCAGACAGCAGTATTATAACGTCCGTGTCGGACTTGGTATGAGTGGCGGATAATGACACTGCAAGACAGGACATACAGCTATATTGACCTCGTCAGGCAAAATACTGACGAGGTTATGCTGTTTCTGTCTTTGGGTAAGGATTCTTTGGTCTTGCTGGACATGATCTATCCTAAATTTGACCGGATTGTTTGTGTGTTCATGTACTTCGTCAAAGGCTTAAAACACATTGAGCGATGGATAGGCTGGGTAAAAGCCAAATATCCTAAAATAGAGTTTATTCAGGTGCCACACTGGAACCTGACCTACATTCTTCGTGGCGGTATGTATTGCGTACCCAATCCTAAAGTAAAGCTTCTAAAACTGGCAGATATAGTAAAAGCCATGCAGCTCAGATATGGGATTTATTACACGTTTTTAGGCATGAAGAAGGCCGACGGCATGAACCGCCGCCTGATGCTGAAAGGTTATGAAGCCAACAAGTATGAGAACAATGGCATGTGCTATCCCTTGGCCGACTGGACGCAGAAAGATATCCTGTCATACATGAGACAGAATGGATTGCCTGAACCGGTGAGATATTCACTGAAAGCAAGTTCTGGTGTAGGCTTTAACTTGGATTGCATACTATGGCTGGAGAAGAACTACCCACAAGATTTACAGAAAATATACAAAGTGTTCCCGATGGCTGAGAGGATCATTTGGGAGCATAAACAAAAGCAATAGGCATGGAACTAAGCAAGTACATAAAAAGTGAATCGGTAGAACTTAACCGTTCCGCCATTCACTTTGCGGATTATAATCCCCGGAAGCTATCCGAGGAATCACGAAAAACGTTAAAACGGGGGATCAAGAAATTCGGTTTGGTTGGTGGAATCGTAGTCAACAAGCGGACCGGACTTACTGTTGTGTCTGGGCACCAACGCCTGACGGTTATGGATGAACTTCAAAAATTCCCGGAAAACGACTACAGGCTCCGTGTCGATGTAATTGACGTGGACGAAAAGCAGGAAAAGGAATTGAACATTCTGATGAACAACCCGAACGCGCAAGGAACCTGGGATTTTGACGCTTTGGCTCGACTGGTCCCTGATATTGACTATCAGGATGCAGGACTAACGGCAGCAGACTTGAACATTATCGGTTGTGATTTCCTTCTCCAAACAGAAGAAGAAAACTCCATTGCGGACGCTTTGGAGGATATGATGGCTCCATTAACTGAACAGAAAAAAGCCGAGAAAGCTGCCAAGCAGATGGAAAGAGCCGAAAAGGTGGCACACATGAAGGACGTAAAGCAACAGGTAAAGGAAGCAGCCCAAAAGCAGGCTCAGGATATAGATGCTTACTTGATGCTCTCCTTTGACACATTTGAAGCCAAAGCTGCGTTCTGTGAAAGGTTTGGTTACGATCCTTACGCCAAATTTATCAAAGGCGAAGTATTCGATGAACAGGTAGAAAGGGTTGAATGATTATGAAAAGTGAATCTCGACATAGTAAACATACTGGAAGAAAACCAAAATTTGACTACAAGAGCGAGGAGTTTCTCTCTCAAGTGGAAACGTATGCCAAAAAGGGATTCACAGACAAAGAAATTGCCTTTGCATTAGGGTTGGCTCCCCAGACTTTCTGCGAGAAGAAAAGTGAGTACACTGAATTAGCTGAAGTTTTAGCGCGCGGGCGTGCGACAGTAACAGCCACAGTGCGTGCAAAGTTCCTTGCAATGGCTTTGGGTGGTATCAAAACCAAGAGTACTGTAGTGAGGAAACTGAAAGACCAGAATGGAAACCTAACCGGCGAAGAAGAACTTCAAGTGAGTGAAAGCGAATTGGCTCCCAACCTTCAGGCCATGTCTGTTTGGTTGTATCATCATGACGAAGAGTGGAGAAAGATTGAACGTCGGCAGGATGAGGAAACAGACCTTCACCGCGAGAACGGCATTGACATTGATAAATGGATGGAGGAGAACGAAAGTGAAGATTAAGCCCCAGAAAATATATGCACCACTCTATCACAACAAGGACAAGTTTATTATCCTCGTTACCGGAGGCCGTGGCAGCGGCAAGTCGTTCAATGTGTCCACGTTCATCGAACGATTGCTTTTCGAGGTACGTCACCCTTCGCCTGAAAAACGTATCGTCCATCAGGTTCTGTACACCCGTTACACTATGGTCTCTGCCCATATCTCCGTTATCCCTGAGTTTATGGAGAAGGTGGATTTGGACGGTCACTCCAAGTATTTCAGAAGTACCAAAACGGATGTGAAGAACCTTCGCAGCGGCGGATGTGCCATGTTTCGAGGCATCAAGACATCATCAGGCGTGCAGACAGCCAAGCTGAAATCCATCCACGGCATAACCACATTCGTAGTAGATGAAGCCGAGGAGTGGGTGTCGGAGAAAAAGTTCGAAACCATCATGCTCTCTATTCGCCAAAAAGGAATACAGAACCGCATTATTATTGTGATGAACCCCACGGACTCAAACCATTGGGTCTACAAGCGGTTCATCGAGAACACCCACAAGCTTATGGAGATTGATGGAGTGCAGGTACAAATATCCACCCACCCTAATGTCCTTCATATCCACACGACTTACTTCGATAATCTTGAGAACCTTTCTCCTGAATTCCTAAATGAAGTGCAGGAAATGAAGAAAAAAAATCCTGAGAAGTACGCCCATACTGTCATCGGACGATGGGCAGACGTTGCCGAAGGTGCCGTGTTCAAAAAATGGGGTATCGTGGATGAGTTCCCGATGTGGTGCAAGAAGGTGGCTATCGGACAGGATTTTGGTTATACCAATGACCCCACAGCAGCTATCCGATGCGGAATCATCGACAATGCTCTTTATCTGGATGAAGTGGATTATAGAACCGGATTGCTATCTAGTGATATTATTAAGACTCTTCGCCCCTGGAATCTGAAAGTGATAGCAGACAGTGCAGATCCGCGACTCATTCAGGAAATCAGTAACGGTGGAATCAAGATCTATCCCGTCGAGAAGGGACCAAGATCCATTAACGCAGGTATAGATAAAATGCAAGGCATGGAAATTTTCATCACCAAACGTTCGTACAACCTTCAACGGGAATTTAGGAATTATGTCTGGGCAAAAGATAAGGATGGAAACTATATCAATGAGCCGGAAGACCACGATAACCATGGCATTGACGCTGCGCGGTATTATGTGCTGGGAGAACTTCTAGGCAGGATTATGAAACCGAAAGACATTTCAGGAGTATTTGGACATTAAATTTTAGTATATGAGAACTTTAGAGGAAATTTTAGCGATACCTGAGATAGAGAGAAAAATCTACTATCTGAAGAAAGGAAGAAAAACAGAACATCCCAATGCTCATGCTCTTTATAATGACTGGAATCCTAATAGGCATGAGATAGTGATTGACGAGGAGAAATACCCAAAAATAAAAATCACCACCAAGCCTGAAGAAAGAATAACCGACCCGACAACAGGTAAAGAATACATTGAGCCGGCGGTTAAGAAAGAAGTTGAACCAAATAGAATAGCCCTTCCAATAGAGCAGGACATCGTAAACATTCAGACAGCTTTCACAGTAGGAACAGAGCCGACGCTTGACTGTCAGCCGGACCAGTTAGAAGAAAGTCTTCTTTCAGCTTTGAAACAAGTGTTCAAGAAGAACAAGCTGAAGTATCAGAACAAAAAGGTTGTCAGAGCATGGTTGTCAGAGCAGGAAGTGGCAGAATACTGGTATGTGGTGAAGGACGACGGCTTCTGGGCAAAGCTTAAGCGCAAGGTTGCCGGAATCTTCGGCAAATCAAAACCAGAATATCGCTTGAAGAGTACCATCTGGTCTCCGTTTAGAGGTGACAAGCTCTACCCTTTCTTCAATGACAATGGAGATTTGGTAGCCCTCTCCCGTGAATACAAGAAGAAAGATTTGGATGATGTGGAGATTACCTGCTTTATGACCATCACCAAGGATATGGTTTATCAGTGGGAACTGACAAGTAATTGGACAGACAAAGGATCGTTCGCTCATGGATTCAAGAAACTCCCTGTAATTTACATGTACCGTCCGGAAGCGTATTGTGAAAAGATCAAGAGTCTCCGAGTAAGACTGGAGAAACTTCTTTCCAATTATGCAGACTGTATCGACTACCACTTCTTCCCTATCCTAATGTTATTTGGAGATGTGCAGAATTTCTCTGGTGAATTCAAGAACCGAGTGGTCGAGCTGACCGGACAAGGAGCTAATGCCCAATATCTGACATGGAGTCAGGTCCCGGATACAGTTAAATTCGAGGTTGAGACCTTACTGAGTCAGATTTATGGATTAACCAATACGCCGCATATCTCATTCGACGCGCTGAAAGGTACAGGCAATGCTGTTTCCGGTGTAACTTTCGATTATGTATTTATGTCCACCCATCTGAATGTGGAGAATCTGAACGAAACTGTCGGCGAATTCATGCAACGGCGTGTAAATTTCCTGACTTCCGCTTTAGGCTCAGTTAATACAACTCTTGAAGCAGCCTCCGAGACAATTGATATAGATGTTCAGATGCAGCCATATAAGCTGGAGGACATCAAAGACAAGATTGACACAGCCATCAAAGCCAAAGATGGTGAAATATGGTCGCAGCAACGGGCTATTACTTTTGTGGGGAACGTTGATTCTGTTTTGGACGAGATTGAAGCCATCAAGGAGGAGCAGGAAGAAAAACAGAAGAATGACATTGAGAAACAAAAACAGCTTTCCACTATTAAAATCCCCAATAGTAAACCTGAAGAATAGGATAATTTAATCAGGAAATCATGAGGTTTATATAAAACGAAATTATTAATATCTAAAATACAGATTAGTTGAATAGCGATATCTTTCGAGACATCGCTATTTTTATTATAAATTTTAGAATTTAATTTTGAAAAATAGAATTTTATTCTTATCTTTGCAATATGATAATTGAGTGAATCAAATGAGAATATTTACAGAACAGGCTATAAAAGAATATGCAGAAGCGCATCCTGATGCAAAGGCCGCTTTGCAAGAATGGACTTCTATTGTCAAGAGAAGCAAATGGACATGCTTTGCTGATGTAAAAAAGACCTTCAATAGTGTTGATAATGTTGGCAACCAACATTACGTCTTCAACATTAAAGGTAATAATTACAGACTGATTGTAGTGATAAAATTCACTATAAAATTCGTTTATATTCGTTTTATTGGCACTCATGCAGAATATGATAAAATAGCTGATTGCTCTAAAATATAATAAATAGAGAGAATCTTTGCTTGATTGATTCGATTTTTAATACTGATTATTACTACTAAGATTTATACTGATATGACTAAGATAGAAACAAAAGCTCAATATGATTGGGCAGTGAAAAGGGTTGAGGAATTGCTTCCATTGGTTACAGACGAGACCCCTCTTGATGACCCGAACAGCATAGAGTTGGAACTGCTTTCCAATCTTGTTGCCGACTATTCGGAAGAACATTTTGCATTAGGGGAACCTTCACTTGTTGATGTTCTTAAACTCCGTATGTATGAAATGGGACTTACCCAAAAAGCATTGGCCAAACTGATTGGTGTTAGCCCTTCCCGTTTGAGTGATTATATTTCCGGTAAATGTGAGCCAACATTAAAGGTAGCGCGTGAAATTAGCCATAAACTGAATATTGATGCAAATATTGTGCTTGGCGTTTGATATGAGAACTGTAGAAGTGATTGTCGAACATGCTGGGAATAATCTCAGTGCTTACATTGAAGATGCTCCAGTTATTACGGTCGGTAATAACATAAGGGAAATTGAGGAGAACATGAAGGAAGCCATAGACTTGTATTTGGAGGACAATCCGAACCCTTGTGAGGTTCTCAAAGGAGAGTTTACTCTGAAGTTCAAGATAGATGCAGCCACTTTCATTAATTATTACAGCAGCATCTTTACCAAAGCCGCATTGAGTCGGATAACAGGAATTAACGAACGCCAGTTATGGCACTATGCGGCTGGAGTACACAAGCCCCGTAAACAGCAGTTGGAGAAGATCCAAAAAGGTATTAATGCGTTGACAGAGGAACTGGCAGCTATAAATTTGTTGTGATTATGGATAAGAAGTATCAGGTTTTCGTTAGTTCTACTTACCAAGATTTAATTGAGGAAAGACAGAAAGTCATAGAAGCATTAATTAGTAAGAATTGCTTTCCCGTTGGTATGGAATACTTTCCAGCAGCAAGTGAAGAACAGTTTGCTGTTATAAAGAAACTTATAGATAGATGCGATTATTATATTCTAATTCTTGGAGGTCGTTATGGATCTATAGAACCAAAGACTGGGAAAAGTTACACACAGTTAGAATATGAATATGCTTTAAACAATAATATTCCTGTTGCTGCATTCTATCATAAAGCCATTGGTGATTTATCGTATGATAAGGTTGAACAGACAGATGAAGGTAAGCATAAATATGATGAATTCAAAAAGTTAGTGCAAAACAATTTATGTAAATCTTGGGGAGAAGCTTATGAATTAGCATTTAAAGTCAATTCCACTCTTGATTTTATGTTTGAGAATTATCCTCGAACAGGATGGGTAAAAGCAGATGAAATTTCTTCAGCAGAAGCGAACAGGGAACTTATTACTCTCCGTAAGGAGAATGATTTATTGAAGGCTAAAATCAGTGCATTAAGTTCTCAAGTTCCTAAAGGAACGGAAGAATATCAACAAGGTAACGATAAATTTACCATTAGATATGGTAGCTTTTGGGAACATTTTAAAAGCTTGGAAAATATAGATGGTGAGTATGAAGAAAAAGAATATAAAAGTGAATTCTCATGGAATCATATTTTTTTATCTATTGCTACTACTTTATTACAACCTGTTAGTGAACAAACTATACAATCTACATTAGAAAAACAACTTTTGGGTGAAAATTATTACATAAATAAAGAAGATTTTCAAACGATATTGATCCAATTAATGGCTTTAAAACTAATTACTAGTGATACGATAAAGTATGAGGGCGTAGGAACTTTTTGGACGATAACTGAATATGGGAAAAAGCTTATGGTCCAACTTTTGGCTTTAAAAAAATAGCATTTGTAATAATTAAAATAAGCGTGATTACTCCGGTAGTCACGCTTTCTTTTTACCCAAAAACGAACATTTCCCAAATTGTTTCGTATCGTTAGCCTTAAAATTTCCCCTTCTTTTTTTCTATAAGTAAATTTACCGTATGAAATTATTAATCAAACTCATACGGTATGACAATCTTTGAACAAATCCTGGCAGGACTGCAACAGAAATTCGCTGGGGTGGATACTGCCACACTTACCCGTATAGCTACGAAAAAGGCTGAGGGTGTAACGGACGAAACGAAGGTAACCTCTATTGTTGAGGGTATTTCATTTCAGGACGTGATGCAAAATTATGGTGATTTCCGTGCAGGACAGGCACAGACTTCCGCTGTTTCAAACTACGAGAAGAAGCATAGACTGAAAGACGGAAAACCAATCGAGGACCCGGAAGAAAAGAAAGACGAAAAGAAAGATGAGAAAAAAGACGAAGTTCCTGCATGGGCTCAAGCTCTAATTGATTCCAATAAAAGTCTTTCTGAAAAACTGTCTGCATACGAAGCAGAAAAAGCGCAGGCGCAGCGCAATTCTCAGATTTCGGAGGTAGCAAAAAAGTACGGTATTCCCGAATTTATGCTGAAGGACCGCAACATTCCAGAGAACACGGACTTGGACACTTATTTCAAGGACATGAAACAGGATATGTCTAACAGCGGCTTCAAATTCGCACAAGCCCCTGAAACTGCAGAACAAAAGCAGGATAAGGAAGCAAGCGAGTTCGCCAAAATGATTGAGGCGGACACAAAATCTATTGTCGAACAAAAAAACAAGTAATTTATGGCAGCAGGATTTAAGTATAACATTGAGCCGGAACCGTCAATCGAGGAACGTTATGATGTTTCTACAGGTGTAAGACGCAGAGGCCCTTATAAGCTGGACACGACCAACCTTGTTGTTGGCTCGTTTTTACCATCCTTTACACCTATTGCCGCTGACCTGGTGAAGAAAACAGCCCAGGTGGCAATCCGTGTAGAAGTATATGAGAAGTTCACGACAGGCTCCAATACCACGTTGAAGATTAAGAAAAACTCTTTGGCTTACAAAGGTATGCATCTTGGTAACGGTGCACATGGAGCAACCATTAACGACATTGACAAATCAGACAAAGCCTTCGATAAACTGACGTTGGCTGCCGACTTCGGCGAAACTTTAGAGGCCGGCACAATACTTTATGAAGCTACAGAAGTTAGCGGTACTACACCTAAAGTTATTGCAAACTCCGCCTTGTATGAGAGGAAACAAGTAGAGAATGGCATTGTACTGGTTGCCCTTTTGATGCGTGCGTTTGAAATAGAACCTACCAAGTTAGCCATGCCATTCTCAGACATCGATAAGGCTAACATGCCGCATTTCCAGTTCAACGCTGCAGGTGTTCAGTCACCAGCTGGTGTTTCATATGAACTGCCTGAAGCTTCGGATTCCGTAATGGGAGGAATTCAGTTAGGATTTACCCAAAGCGGAAAGAAATATCCGGTGGCATTGGAAGGCGGTAAAGCTTATGTCGAAGTTCCGTGGACAGACAATAACACTACCTATCAGGCAGCTAACTCAAGCACCTTGGGACTGGTAAAACAGGGTGCAAAAGTTGATGATGCTGCAGGCGGAGATGAAAAAGACAAAATTAATGCTCTTCTTGCATCATTGAGAGCAGCTGGTATTATAGCAAGTAAATAAAAAAGGAGAACAAAGATATGATGCTAACTATTTATACACTGTTTAACGATCCTAATATCGTAAGTGCCGTTATCCAACGCGTCCTTCAGACTCGTAAGGATACAATCTATTGGCAGCAGTACCTGGACTTCCGTAGAACGACAACTCGTGTGTTCAAAGACTATATTGGTCAGGTTACTGGCGTGATGGCCGGTTCTATCAACTCACGCTACGGGGAGAAACCTATCCGTGAGCGCAGGAACATCGGTTCTGGATATGGTGAGATAGCCTATTTAGGTGACCGTTACCAGATTTCCATTGACCGCTTGTCTGAACTGCAGGACTTGGTTGACAAGTTCAATGCCGCAAAGGCTGCCGACCAAGTTGCCGCCATGCAGGACATCGTGAATTTCATCTACGATGACTATCGTCAGGTACTCCTTGCCGCACATAAGCGCATGGACATCGTTGTCGGTTCATTGCTGATGACAGGTAAGGCTCAAGTGAAAAACAAGGACGACAATGCCGGAGGAATCGACCTGCTGGATATCGAACTTCCGTTCAAGTTCATTACCCCCGAAGCCGGAGCGAAGGCCAACTTCATCACATACCTGCAGCAGCAGATTAATGAATTGAAGGCCACTTACGGCAACTTCCCGAAGATGATTATGTCACGAGGAACATTCGTGAAAAATATTATCGGTTCGAGTGAGTTCGGTGATAAGTTCAAGATGCAGCTTACCGGTAACGAGATGTATATGTCAACCGGATTGATTACCTCTCAACTGGCTTCCACCGTCTTTACTGGTATTGGCCTGCCGGCTATTGAAATCAAGGAAGATTATGTTCTTGACCAGTCTGGCAAGAACGTGCAGATTTACGCCGATGACCATATTACACTGCTTCCTCAGGATAAGGTTGGTTACATGCGTTTCCACACTCCTTACGAAGCTGTTGACGGTGTACCGGGCCGCAACTATACTCAGGCTGACGGTGATATGCTCATCTCCGGTTACAAGGATGGCAACGGCCGTTATCTGGAATACACCGCGGAGTGGATTCCGCAGATTGCGAACCCGAACCAGATTGTGAACATCGACTTGACAACAATGAACGCATGACAGTAAAAGACTACATATCACAGAAGTTTCAGACCTTCGGCATCAACTTGTCGGAGGCTGACCTTTTGGAGATAAGTCTGTCTTCAGGAATAAGCGGAGAGGATGAGATGGACCAGTCAAACATCGGTCTCGTGTCGGTAGCTATGGCGAAGTTCATCCCCTCTCTATTACTTAGAGCCACTTCAATCAGCGAAAACGGTTTCTCTATGTCCTGGAATACTCAGGGCTTGAAGGAATACTATTCTTTCTTGTGTAAGAAGTACGGACTTGAAGACACGCTGTCAGATAAGCCTAAAGTCAGATTCCTATGATATTTGCTCCACATACATTACAGGTTAAGGTCTTTACTCCGATGAAAACAGACGAGTTCGGCCGGCCCATTCCCGGAACCGGTGAAGAAAGCTGGCAGGAAATATGTCGGTGCCGGTGTGACGATAACTCCACAAAGGAGTTTACCTCGGAGAATGGCGAGGTGTACCGACCGAACTATCATGTAGTCTGTGAGAAAAGAATCTCACTGAAGGCTGGTGATGAAGTAAGGTGTATGGACGGTGAGAATGTCAGGGGAACTGGCAAGGTTTACATGGTGAAAAATACAAATTATTTTAGTTACTCAGAAATATGGATGTAAAGTTTGATTTTTCGGATGTGGACAGATTCTTCCAGCAAGGTTATGCCGAGGTGAAAGCCGTTGAAGAGAAGGTCGGCAAAGAAGCTGTCGATTATGCAGTGGAACATGGCAGCTATCAGAACCGGACCGGTACGCTCCGCAAGTCAAACAAATATTCAGTTCAGGATGATGGTCTGGAGTTAAGGAATGAAGCCGAATACGCTTCTTTCGTAGAATCCAAAGGATACGAAGTCCTGACTGGTGCAGCCCTATATGCTGAGAAACGATTGAAGGAGGAAATAAAATGATAGTAACTACCGACATCGCGAACATACTTTACCGTGATTGTCAGACTTTCGGCATATCCATCGTCCCTCACGGAAAGAAGCTGACTGGCGAATTGAAGTCTGAAAGGATTGTAATTCACGCTAAAAAGCAGCAGCCAGAGACATACTGGAAGAAGTCTTTCGTAGAAGTGAACCTTTGCGTTCCTGACTTAAAAGAAGGCGAAGCCAATACAATACGTCTGAACGAGCTGGAGAAACAGGCGCAAGAAATGTTTGACGGTGTGACCGGACGCTATGACGGTACAACCTATCATTATTCCATCGACACAATCGGAACAGAGGAGGACACAGCATTAAAGTGTCATTATGTAAATGTAAGAATTTTATTTGAAGTTTTAAATGTAAAATAATATGGCAGAAGCAAAGAAAATTACAGCCGCTAATATCAAGAAACTTTGGTATGGCGAGACAAGTGCTATCACAGAAGATTTAACAGGACAAGCCTTGCATACTCTTTTGCAGGGTGAAACCTTGAAAGAAGTGAAAAATATCCATCAGGACACATGGACTATTGAAGAAGCGGAGGCAAGCCGTACAAACTACAAGAACCAGCTCACTGGTCAGGTTTATCGTAGTGACAAGGAGATGGGCGATGTAACCGTCAACTTCACTATTGGTGAATACGACTATCCAACCAAGAAAGACCTCATGGGCGGCGATGTCATCAATACCGACAAGGGATGGAAACGAGCGAGAGGTAAGGTGAATATTGAGAAATTGCTTGTTGCTTTGACTGATGATGACCAGTATTGCGTCGTTCCACGCGCTGACATCGGCGCCCGTGAAGCGACAACGGATAAGGCCATCGGTATTCCTGTAAGTGCCGTAGAATTGGAACCGAAAGATTCTAATATTGCTCCAGAATACTGGTTCGATGCGGAAGAGGTTAAAGAAGCATGAACTGATGTGAAGGTCATAGCGACGCCTTCTGATGCGACAGTAAAGCTGGATGGGCAAACGGTCAAGTCCAAGAGGGTGAAATCTGGGACATCCGTTTCTTATGAAGTGTCAAAGGCCGGCTATACCACTCAGTCAGGAAGCATACCAACCTCTCTGTCTGATGCCTTCAAGACTATAGAAAAGGAAATTACTCTCATTCAAGAAGGTGGCGGTTAGTTTTCAGAATGTTTAACGGGTGTGGCTTCGGCTTCACCCTTTTTCTTTTAAGATATGAACAAAGGAGCAAGAATAATATCAGAATCCATTATCGGCAGTGATTTCAGAACAGTATTTGTAGCCGGGAAAGTTTACACGGTCTACCCTCCTACTATACATAAATTGGCCGGAGCTATATCCTATCTGTCTGGAGTTCAAGAAGCAGACAATTTGAAAGATGTTCTGCTCTCCTTGGGAAAAAGCGAGGCTTACAGCAAAGCTCTTTCCTGGCTGATAGCTGGTGACGAAAGTTTAAGTGAAGAACTAGCAAAAGGAACATATGAAGAGAATGTGAACGCATTGGATGAAGCACTATCTATGATTGACTCAAAGGTTTTTCTCAAAGCTGCCAGCTTGGCGAAGAACGTAAGCCTGCTGGCAGCGAAACCGAAGTTGTAGGAAATGACACTCTCTTAGGACAGATCGCATCGTTCATGGAAAATCTGCATCTGACATACCGGGAAGTGGTATATGAAATACCATACAGAAACTTAGTATTAATGCAGCGTGACAAGCTCCATACCGTTACCGGGACGAAGGTTACAAAGGTGAAGGGTAAGGATATGGCCTCACGAAGAAGAAGAAACAGAAAATAGATTATGGCAATATTAGACAAGATGTTAAAAGTAACAAAAATGTTACTTTTTAAGTCTGTGTTATTTGCAGAGAAGTAACAAAAATGTTACCTTTGCATTGTCAATTAATAGTTCTTTGATTTTATGAAGTTTTCAGAGTTTTACAAATTGATTGAGTCAGCAGGCTGGACAATCGAGAAAGGGAAAAAACATCACAAGTATGTTCATCCCGACTTTGACTACTTTATCCCTGTGGGCAGACATCCGTCCAAAGAGATACCTAAAGGTACTCTTGACAGCATGATGAAGAAAGCAGGGTTGAAGAAGTGAAAGGACGGCACCCACTTCGGTGGG
>NZ_HF986823.1:0-809 GCF_000431195.1 Prevotella sp. CAG:255
TGGTCTTCCACCAGCTTGCGCTTTATCTCGGTATATACGCTCCATTGTCCCGACTGGTACGTCCCCAGGTCCGAAAACACGAATTGCGTTCCTTTCTGTGCATCATACCTGCGGTAGTATTCCGCTATCATCCTTGCGCAGTGACTCGCCTTGTTGTCCGGGTGGTCTTCATATTCCGGGTCTATCATGCGCAGGTCCAGTGCCATCTTCCTTGCGTAGTCCGTGGCGATGAGCATCTTCGCCTTTTCCTCTGTTTCCGACAGTTTCCCGCGTCCCAGCAGCGTGGCGTCGCCCGTCTTGGCAAATTCCATCAGCCGTTTGATGAAATGTTCCTGGTCGGGCGTGGGAGGTATGTTGTGCAGTATCTCGTTCTTGTGCGGACGGTCCACGCCCACATCCTCTGCCGTGCGGTAGTCCGTTATCTCGTTGTAGAACGCCGCCAGCTCCGGCACCTTGATGAAGTAGCGGAAGCGTTCCTTCTGCACGATGTTGTTCGTCACATTGAACTCAAAATCCGTCGTCTTCTTGGCGAAGATTGCCGCCCATGCGTCAAAGCATCGTATGTCCTGCCTTTCCAGCTCCTTCGGGCGCAGGTACTTGAAAAGCAGGTACAGCTCCGTCAGCGAGTTGCTGATGGTCGTGCCCGACAGAAACGTCGCCCCCAGATCCTTTCCCGTCCGCTCCTGAATGGTGCGGATGGCAAACAGCAGGTTCAGTGCCTTCTGGCTGCCTTCCGAGTTGCCCAGACCCGCCACACGGTCATGCCTTGTGTTGAACGTCAGGTTCTTGAACTGGTGCGACTCGTCCAC
>NZ_HF986824.1:0-11731 GCF_000431195.1 Prevotella sp. CAG:255
GACTTATTATAAGTTATTTGAAGATGTTTTGAGTTGTTTAGAGTACTTTATTTACCGATGCAGAAATGTTTGAAGATGTTGCTTAATACTTCATCTGTGGTTATTTCGCCACCTACAATTTCTGTTAGGTGAAAAAGACATTGGCGAAGGTCCTCACTTATCAAATCACCAGAAAGTTGGGTATTAAGGCCCTCTTGGACACGGTGGATAGATGAAAGGGCATGACTGAGTGCCTCATAGTGGCGTAGGTTGCTTACAACAACACTATTTTGAGACATGTCAGGTGTAATCGTAAACTCAATTAGTTGTTGTTGTAAATCATAAAGCCCATCTTTGTTTTTAGCAGATAGAGGTATAGTAACATATTTTGATGGAATGCCATCTGATATTGACATATATGAGCAGTCCGCAGTATCTTTATTTGTTATATTGTTTTCCAATGATTTCTTTATATTTTCATTAAGTAAATCAAACTTATTGAGTATAATTACAAGGTGCTTGTCTTTACATCTTGGTATAATTTGCTCTGACAGTTGCTTATATTGCTTTTCTGCACAAGTAGCATCTATGACCCATAGAACTATATTTGCTTGTTCTAATTTTTGGAAACTACGTTTGATGCCAAGGGATTCAATAGCATCCGTTGTCTCACGTATGCCAGCTGTATCAATAAAGCGGAATGTTATTCCTTCAAGGTTTATAGTATCTTCAATAACATCGCGTGTAGTACCATGGATATCACTTACTATGGCACGTTCTTCATTTAGTAAGGCATTCAATAATGTTGATTTTCCTGCATTTGTTTCTCCAACGATAGCTACAGGAACTCCATTTTTTATGGCATTGCCCATATTGAAAGAATTTGTTAGTAGACTTATTACCTTTTCTATTTGATTAGCTATATCTTTAAGTTCTGAACGGTCTGCAAATTCTAATTCTTCATGATCGCTGAAGTCAAGTTCAAGTTCCATTAGAGATGTAAGTTGAAGTAATTTATCACGTAAGAGTGATAATTCTTTACTGATGCCTCCACGCATTTGATTTATTGCCATGTGGTGTGTAGCTGCTGATGTTGCAGAAATTAAATCTGCAACAGCTTCTGCCTGACTTAGGTCCATCTTCCCGTTAAGAAAGGCTCTTTGTGTATATTCACCAGGGCCGGCTGAGCGGCATCCATTTTTGATTAATAATTGCATAATGTTTTGCAATATATATGATGACCCATGACATGATATTTCTACTGAATTTTCTCCTGTATATGAATGCGGTGCTCTGAAAATACTTACAAGAACTTCGTCAATGATTTCTTTTTCGTTATTTTTTATTAGGCCATAGGTTATGGTATTCGCAGCCTTTTTACTTAATGGCATACACTTTTTTCCCACTGGATAAAAAATCTTATCAGTGATGCTTATAGCATCTTGTCCTGATATTCGTATTATGCCTATAGCTCCACCATTCGCTGTTGCAATTGCGCATATTGTATCTTGTATATCCATTTTATATAGCCTCAATGTTGTAGGATAATTTAATGTTTGATTTATAAATAAAAAGTAGAAATATATAAAGACTTTAAAACTTAGTGTTATTGAATATGTATCATATAAATATGGCTGCCTCATTACTTATCTTTGAGACAGCCATTATATTATTGATAATATATTACTGGTATCATATCATCTATCTGATTCTATCTGCAGCTCTGACTAATGCTTCATCTGCGAGTATAGCTCTTCTTGCCATTAAATATAAAATAACAGCTATAAGTGGAAGTATTGATGTAAAGGAAATTTTGTAATGTCCTATAGATTCCGTTAAATTTATTGCAAACACAGCGTAAACTGCATACCATCCTAAGATTAATAATATGTTAAATATACAGAACCGACTTTGTACAATTCTGTTGTGATACATAAAAATTGCAATCAGCGAAATCGGACATGTAATCAGTAAAGTTGCAAAAAGGACCCATACAGAATAATTATGACTTCCATTCGGCATCGTAATCCACAAATTAAACATTGTAGATGTGGAATTTATATTTCCATCTGCAACAAAATGTCCTAACGGCAAGCATAGACAGATTATATTTAAAATTAATGCTGCCAAAAGGAATAAAGTTTGTTTCCTTTGTATCATTGCATATCTTTTAAATTGTCTTTTTGACCGTCACGCCAATATATATTGCCATCAATGAATTCTTGAGTAGCTAACAATGTCGGTTTAGGGAGTTTTTCATAATATCTTGATATTTCTATTTGCTCTCTATTTTCAAAAACCTCTTCTAAACTATCATTGTATGAAGCAAATTCTGCTAGCTTCTTACTTAAATCTTGTTTTATTTCTACAGAAATTTGGTTTGCACGTTTTGAGATTATAGCAACACTTTCATAAATGTTGCCTGTCTCATCACATAAATCCATAATGTTTCTGGTTACGGTGTTTGATGGTGCTTTTGATTTTTTGTAGTCCATATTCTTTATGTTATATTTATTTCTCTTTGGTATATTTCTTACAAGATGATATGTATTTTTCTGCTAATGCCTTATTCTTTGAGTCTGGATATTCATTAATGAATCCATAACATTCGTCTTCTGCATCTCGATAGCGGTCTATTTTCTTTGATTCAACGCTTTGTTCTGCCAATTCGAATTTACTTTTCATTATTAAAACAGCAAAGTCTTCGCGCAAAGAACTGTATGGATAATCATTGATTGCGTTTTGTGCCGTTATAATACATGCTTCATAATTACTTCCTCCACTTGTACAATTACCAAAATATGTACCTAAATTATAATATAATTGTGCAGAATATAATTCTTTTTTTACAAGTTTATCCTGTAATTCGAAAAGGCGTTTCTGTGCTTTACCTTTTAAAGAGGCTTCTGGATATATATCCAAGTATTCTTGAAAAGCAGCAATTGAATTTACAGTCTGTGTTTGATCTAATCTTGGTTCCGGTGTACTCATAAACAGGCTTTCGCCAATGTAGAATGAGGCCATTTCTGAATAAATACCTTTGGGATATGTCTTATAGTATTTTTTAAAAGTCATTGCAGCACTTTCATAGTCCTTGTCACAAAATTGTGCCATTGCAAGCATATATAGACTTTCTTCAGCATTGTCTGTTCCTTTTTGAATTGTTACAAGTTCTTCAAGCAAAGTAATTGCCTGTGTATATTTGCCATACGCAAAACACTCTTTTGCATATTCATACTTATAATTATAGTCTTGTGACTTATAAACTTGATTGAATTCGTGTGCACATCCAGAAAACAACACGACAGCAAATATGGAGATGATAATATTATTCTTCATAATTCAATATTTGGCTTGCAAAAGTACATATTATTCTATTAAGTAACAAAGTTTTGAACTTATTTTTAAGAAAAAATATCTTTATTAGGTGATTTCTTTGTAATATTTGTATTTTTGCATCTTGAATTGTTATGTATTTATAATATTCTTATTGTGTTTATTGTTATATGAAAGGTTTTAAGCTTACCTCAAATTATAAGCCGACAGGGGATCAACCTGAAGCTATTAAGCAATTAACAGAGGGGGTACTTAATGGTGAAAAGTCACAAGTGTTACTTGGAGTAACTGGATCGGGTAAAACTTTCACGGTTGCAAATGTTATCGCCAATGTAAATAAACCAACGTTAATTTTAAGCCATAATAAGACACTTGCAGCTCAGCTTTACAGTGAAATGAAATCTTTTTTCCCTGATAATGCGGTGGAGTATTATGTATCATACTATGATTATTATCAGCCTGAAGCATATTTACCACAGACGGATACATATATTGAAAAAGATCTTGCTATTAATGAGGAAATAGACCGTTTACGTTTATCTGCTGTTTCTGCATTGCTGTCAGGAAGGAAAGACGTTATTGTCGTATCGTCAGTCTCCTGTATTTATGGTATGGGCGGACCTGTTGAAATGGCAAAAAGTATAATATCTTTAAAGCGAGGCCAGATTTTAGATCGCAATGACTTCTTGCGTAGCCTCGTAGGAGCTTTGTATGTTCGAAATGACATAGAACTCAAGAGAGGCAATTTTAGGGTTAAAGGAGATACTGTTGATGTATTTATGGCTTATAGTAATTATGTTCTTAGAATTTCATTTTGGGATGATGAGGTTGATAGTATTGAGGAAATAGATTCAATTGATTTTCATCGAATTGCTTCTTTTGATAATTATCAAATTTATCCTGCCAATCTTTTTGTAACATCAAAAGAGCAAACTGAACTTGCTATACGTAAAATACAAGATGATTTGTTAAAGCAAATATATTACTTTAATGAGTTGGGGGATAATATTAAAGCTCAGCGTATTAAGGAACGTGTGGAGTATGATATGGAAATGATAAAAGAATTGGGCCATTGTTCGGGGATAGAAAATTATTCACGATATTTTGATGGACGTGAAGCAGGACAAAAACCATATTGTCTTTTGGATTTTTTCCCGTCAGATTATCTGATGGTGATAGATGAGAGTCATGTGAGTGTTCCTCAAATTAGTGCGATGTATGGTGGCGATAGGGCGAGAAAGACCAATCTGGTTGAATATGGATTCCGTCTGCCGGCAGCATTTGATAATCGTCCATTAAAGTTTGAAGAATTTCACTCTATGATACATCAGGTAATTTATGTTTCTGCAACTCCTGCAGATTATGAATTGGAGGAAGCAGGAGGAGTTGTTGTAGAGCAGGTTATACGTCCAACAGGATTGTTGGATCCGGAAATAGAAGTAAGACCAAGTGAAAATCAGATTGATGATCTCATGGAAGAGATTGTTATACGTAATGGGAAAAATGAACGTACGTTGGTTACTACATTGACAAAGCGTATGGCTGAAGAGTTGACAGAATATTTGCTTAATCACGATGTTAAAGCTAATTATATACACAGTGATGTCGCTACTTTGGATAGAGTGAAAATTATGAATGATTTACGTGAAGGTGTTTTTGACGTTCTTGTTGGAGTGAACCTATTGCGTGAAGGGCTTGATTTGCCAGAAGTCTCGCTTGTCGCGATACTGGATGCGGATAAAGAAGGTTTTTTGCGTTCACACAGATCGTTGACTCAAACTGCAGGCCGAGCGGCGAGGAATGTAAATGGTAAAGTAATTATGTATGCTGACCATATTACTGCAAGTATGCAGATGACGATAGATGAAACTGCAAGGCGTCGCGAAAAGCAGTTGAAATATAACGAAGAGCATAATATTACTCCTAAACAAATTGTTAAGGTAATAAATCATGATACATTGGGATCTGCTAGTATTATTGATATGCCAGTTGCAAACAAAAAGTATGAGGCTTATATTGAAGAAGACCATGTCGCATTTGCTGCGGATCCTATTGTAACCAAGATGAATAAAGATCAGTTGTTAAAAACAATTGCAAATACACAAAGGATGATGAAAAAAGCGGCAAAAGATCTTGACTTTATACAGGCTGCACAATTTCGAGATGAATTAATTCGTCTGCAAAATATACTTGATGGTAAATATTGATAATTATAAAAACATTATGTAGTAATTTATATCGGTGCTTATTTGTTGCTATTCTAATTCTAGTTGTTAAATTTTGCTTATTGTTGCGCCTATAACTTTTAATTTATTAATTTTGCAAAAATATATATTCGTATGAAACTGATTTTTATCCTTTCTATGTATTTGATTCCAATGATTGGCTTGGCACAGAGTGTTTGGGAAGCACCTAATGCCGAAGATCATAAAGTCACCACAAGTACATTTATTGATAATAAAGAGAATTCGGAAGCTAAATATTTAAAAGGAGCAGTTCCTGAGGTTGATGGAAAAGTTGAATGGCGCTTAGATATTGATGTCCCAAAGAAAAATGCTCAGGATATATACGATATAATATTTGATTGTTTTACGAGTTTAACTAAAACAGAAAATCAACTTGAAGGTAGTCGTATTTCACTTATCAATAAAAAGGACCATATTGTAGTTGCTAGTATGAAAGAGTGGCTCGTTTTTACAGATAAATTATTGTCTTTAGACAGAACGAAATTTAATTATACTTTAATCGCATATTGTAAAGATAACCATCTTACGGTTACAATGGGACGTATATTATATGTTTATGATGAAGAACGCGTTAGAGGTGGATATGTGTATAAAGCAGAAGAATGGATTAATGATGAAAATGCATTAAATCGTAAACAGACACGTTTGTTGCCTGGTTCTGCAAAATTTAGAAGAAAGACCATTGATCGTAAAGATTATATTTTTAATACAATTAAAGAAAATGTTTTGAAATAAGCTTATTTTTGATATTTTTATTTAAAAGCAATGATTGTAAATACAGATGATAATAACAAGAAATTTAATTCTTGTGGGAAATATGGAAGTCGAGGTGAACGCTTTATGTTTCTTCGTAATATATTAAATATTATTTTCATGTTGGGAGCATTGATTGGTATGGTAATTTATTTTAAAGTAGATCATCAAATTGGCACAATCGTAATATTGTCTTCCATGTTATTTAAAATTGTTGAATGTGTTTTTCGCTTCATAAAATGAGTAAAAGGCTATTAATAGGGATAACGTATATATTATTTTGTTTATCGGTCTATTCACAAGACTATAATCAGTTAACAGATACGGGCGAGTTTACACAAGCGGGATCAAATAAAAGTTCAAAAAGTGATACACTTTCATCTGGGAATAAAGAAATTCCAAAAGGATTGAAAGTTTGGACTATTGATGAACGTTTTGGGGAACGTACGGCTGCTGTACCAGATACAATGCAGCATATGTATATGAACTCAATTTTTACAACAGGCCTGCGTGGAGAATACAATACTACAGGAAACTTAGGAGCGCCACGTATTAGTCGTATTTTTATAGATAGAGATGAAATGTCCCAGTTTGTATTCACACAACCATATGATTATTTCTTGACGCCTGTCAACAAATTCCTTTTTACGAACACTCTTTCGCCGATTACCAATATTTCTTATGATGAATGTGGTGATAGAACAAATGGTGAAGATCATTTTAAGGCAATTTTTGGTGTTAATGCAGGTAAAAAGTTAGGCGTAGGTTTTAAGTTTGATTATATCTATGGCCGTGGATATTATCAAAATCAGAGCACGTCGCATTTTAATTATACTATGTATGGCTCATATCTAGGTGACAGATATAATGCTCATATTTTATTATCAACTAATCACCAAAAAGTGACGGAAAATGGTGGTATAACTGATGATAGGTACATAACACATCCTGAAGCATTTGATGATAATTTTAGGGAGAGTGAAATACCTACCGTTTTAGAACAAAATTGGAATCGTAATGATAATCAACATATATTTTTCACACACCGCTATAATTTGGGATTTAATAGAAAAGTAAAAATGACAGAAGAAGAGATTGCTGCACGAAAGTTCGCAATAGCTTCTCAAAAGGAGAATGAAACAAATAAGGCAAAAGAAGAGGCACGGAAGAAAGCTATTAAGGAAGGACGTGAATTTGATGAAAATGCATATGATGAGAAAAAGACATTTTCAGGGCGTCCTGACAATGCTATAATAGCTGGTGATGAGCCTGCCGATACGACTAATACAGCAAGCGATAGAATAGTTCTTGATAAGACAGCCGCAGATAGTTTGCTTAACGTTCATATAGACGATAAAAATGTTGCTAATGTGGATACTGCATGGATGAAAGATGAATACGTGCCAGTTACAAGCTTTATACATACTTTAAAATTTGATAATTATCGTCGTATATATCAAGCATATAGAACTCCTAAAAATTATTATGCAAATACATTCCCTGTTAATGAGAAGTTTGAAGGGGATTCAATTTATGACAAGACTAACCATTATTCATTAAAAAATACATTTGCTATAGCATTGCTAGAAGGTTTTAATAAATGGGCGAAAGCAGGACTAAGGGCTTTTGTTACATCAGATTTACGGCATTTTAGTTTGCCTGATTCTTTAGGCGGAACAAGTAGCTATAACGAACATAATTTGAGTGTTGGTGGTCAATTAATAAAAAAACAAGGAACAACGTTGCATTATGATGTTACAGCTGAAGCATGGCTTGCAGGAGAAGACGCTGGACAATTGAAAGTTGATGCAAACGCAGATCTTAATTTTCGTCTGTTTAATGATACAGTAACTCTAGCTGCACGGATGTTTTTTTATCGCCTTAACCCAACATTTTATTATAGACATTATCATTCAAAACATTTTTGGTGGGATAATGATGGTCTTAGTAAAGAAATACGTACCCGTATAGAAGGTGTCTTTTCTTTAAGGCGTACTCATACTACATTGCGTGTAGCTATTGATGATTTAAAAGATTATACATATTTGAGTCAAAGTTATACAATTACCGATAATTTTAATCGGGCAGGGAATGTGGTTTCTGTAAAGCAATGCTCAGGGAATATAAATTTATTCACTTTGCAATTGTCACAGGATTTTAAATTTGGCCCTCTTAATTGGGAAAATCAAATAACATATCAGAAATCAAGTAATGAAGAAGTCTTGCCTGTTCCTCTGTTAAATATATACACTAATTTATATTTTAAGTTTAAGGTTGCTCGTGTGTTAAGTGTTGATCTCGGGGCTGATTTGCGTTATTTTACAAAGTATAAAGCGTTGGATTATAGTCCGGCATTAGGTCAATATACCGTACAGGACAATGGTGAGAATAATGTTGAAATAGGGAATTATCCTTATGTAAATGTATACGCCAATTTACATCTAAAGCATACGCGATTTTTCATTATGATGAGCCATGTTAATGCAAGTGCAGGTGAATATTTCCTCGTTCCTCATTATCCTTTGAATGGAAGAGTGCTACGTTTTGGTGTGTCATGGAACTTTTTCAACTGATAGTAATCTTGCAACATTGACTGATGAAATAAATTTTATTGTTGATTAGTCTTTAAGTTTATATTAATTTTGTTAGAAAATATCAAATTATGCCTCAAATATCAGTACGTGGATTAGAAATGCCGGAGTCGCCAATAAGAAAATTAGCTCCGTTAGCGACAGCTGCTAAAAATCGCGGAATAAAAGTATATCATCTTAATATAGGACAGCCTGATCTGCCTACACCCAAAGTTGCTATTGACGCTATACGTAATATTGATAGAGAAATTCTTGAATATTCACCATCACAAGGATATCTTGGATACAGAAAGAAGCTTGTGAATTATTATAAAAAGTACAACATTAATGTAAGTCCTGATGATATTATAATAACTTGTGGGGGAAGTGAAGCTGTTCTTTTTGCTTTCATGTCGTGTCTAAATCCAGGAGATGAGATAATTGTTCCTGAACCTGCATATGCTAATTATATGGCTTTTGCTATTTCTGCTGGAGCAAAAATAAGGACTATTGCAACAACTATAGATGAAGGATTTTCTTTACCAAAAGTTGAGAAATTTGAAGAGTTGATAAATGATCGTACACGTGCAATACTTATTTGTAACCCCAATAATCCTACAGGATATTTGTATACAAGACGTGAAATGAACCAGATTAGAGATTTGGTTAAGAAGTATGACTTGTATCTTTTTTCTGATGAAGTTTATCGTGAATATATATATACAGGTTCGCCTTATATCAGTGCATGTCATCTTGAAGGTATTGAGCAAAATGTAGTTCTTATTGACTCTGTTAGTAAAAGATATAGCGAGTGTGGAATACGTATTGGAGCCTTGATAACTAAAAATTTGGATGTACGTCAAGCCGTGATGAAATTTTGTCAAGCCCGTTTGTCACCGCCATTAATCGGACAAATAGCAGCAGAAGCATCTCTTGATGTGCCAGAAGAATATTCACGTAGCGTATATGACGAATATGTGGAACGTCGTAAATGTCTTATAGATGGCCTTAATCGTATACCAGGTGTTTATTCACCTATACCCATGGGGGCTTTCTATACTGTTGCAAAACTACCTGTAGATGATAGTGAAAAGTTTTGCCGTTGGTGTTTGGAAACATTTAATTATGAAGGTGAAACTGTCATGATGGCTCCAGCGTCAGGATTTTATACAACACCTGGAGCCGGATATAATCAAGTACGTATAGCATATGTGTTAAAAAAAGAAGATTTAATACGTGCGCTTTTTATATTACGAAAAGCGCTTGAAACTTATCCGGGGAGGGTTGATGAAGAATGAATTTACCATTATATATAGCAAAGCGTATTTATTCAGACAATAACGCTCAGCAAAAAGTTAGTAAGCCGGCAATCCATATCGCAACAGCAGGTGTTGCCGTAGGGTTAGCCGTAATGATAATTTCTGTATGTATTGTTTTAGGTTTTAAGCATACTATACGTGATAAAGTTATAGGCTTTGGTTCCCATATTACTGTTGCGAACTTTATGACGCTACATGGCTATGAACAGAAGCCTATTGCTATGCCTGATAGTATGATGAATGTATTGAAATCCATTAATGGAGTTAAGCACGTACAACGTTATGCAATTAAACAAGGCATATTGAAGACAGACAGCGATTTTCTGGGAATAGCTTTTAAGGGCATTGCTTCAGAATACGATACTGCTTTTATCCACAATAATATGATAAGTGGTACTATTCCTGCATTTAGTGACAATAAAAGCCATAATAAGATTGTTATATCTAAGATTATGGCGGATATGCTCAAGATAAATACTGGTGATAAGGTGTTTGCATATTTTATTGATAATGATGATGTCAGAATGAGACGATTTACTGTATCAGGAGTTTATCAAACAAACCTTACACAATATGATAAAACAATCTGTTTTACCGATCTTTATACTGCATCCCGTCTTAATGGATGGGACACAGGACAAGTTACAGGTGCAGAACTTATTGTGAATGATTTCAATAAGATTAATAATGTCGAAAATATTCTTATTTCTAAAGTAAATAGAACTACTGATACTTATGGAGAAGCCTATTCTTCAGAAACAATTCAAGAGGCGAATCCACAAATTTTTTCATGGCTTGATCTTTTAGATTTAAATGTTTGGATAATACTGGCACTTATGCTATGTGTTGCTGGATTTACAATGATTTCAGGATTACTCATAATAATTCTTGAACGTACAAGTATGATAGGTATTTTAAAAGCTCTTGGTGCAAAGAATACGATAATCCGTAAAACTTTTTTATGGTTTGCTATTTTTATTATAGGGAAAGGTATGATTATTGGAAATATTATTGGTTTTGGACTAGTTTTATTACAAAAACTGACAGGTATTGTTTCTCTAGATCCTTCAACTTATTATGTTAAGACCGTACCAGTTGAAATTAATTTACCTTTAATTATATTACTTAATGTTGCCACTTTACTTATAAGTGTTTTTGTGCTTATAGCACCAAGCTTTCTTGTTTCACGTGTACATCCAGCAAAGTCAATGAGATATGAATAAAATCTAAATATAAATGATTAAGATAAGGCTTCATTATTATGTTTGTAAGTGATTTAATTAATAAAAGAAATTTCCCTAAATTCTAATTAGTCGCCCCTTAAAAAGGTTATTATCTACTGGTATTCAGTAATTTAATCAATAAAAGTCTTTGATGAATCTGCAAGTTTTCTTATCTTTAGGGTAATAAACTTGCAGATTTTATGATTAAAAAAAGTGTAGTGTTTCACTGAGTGTGTCTGAGGCAAGTTTGCCTTAGAAGTGATGATGCAAAGTTAATAGACAATTTTGTATTTCATATCAAAAAA
>NZ_HF986825.1:0-2127 GCF_000431195.1 Prevotella sp. CAG:255
CCGTCCACGATATTGGCCTTGGTCAGCCTGTTCAGGTCGCTCACGCGGCATCCTATCAGGCACTGGAACATGAAGATGTCACGGTAGACTGGGTAGGTAGTTCCCATGCCGCTCAGGTCTGCATAGTACACCTTGTCCCGCTCTTCGAGTGTCAGGTAGAACGGGTCGCCGTACATCGGCCGGGCAATCTGGTACTGGTCGAAGGGGTTGTTCCTTGTCAGTCCGCGCTTGATGCACCACTTGACGACGGTGCGGATGCGGTAGAGCGACCCTGACATGCTGTTCTCGGAACGCTTCTGCCCGACATCACGGTGCTTCTCGTTCCGGTAGAATACGGGATACATGTCCACATACCTGTATTCTTCCTGCATCCACAGTTTGAAGTCCCTGATGTCGTCCGCCGTAATGGTGTCGATGCAGAGGTGGAAGCCCCGCTGGTGCAGCACTTCGTGGCGGAAACGCTCGTAGCGCAGCACCTTGTTGAGATTGTCGAGATGGTGTTTCCGGCTTTCGTCCGCGAGCGGTGTTTCCTCGATGTATTTCCGTATCTGGTACGAGAGCAGGTACTCGTCGGCTTTGTTGCCGCCCCTTGCGTTGATGTTGGGATGGTGGTATTCCTCTATCAGGCTTTTGAGCCAGTTGCCGTCCACGCCCCGGTGGTACTCTTTCGTTATGAGGTGGGTGATCTGCTGCACGTCCTTGTCGAAGGCCATCTTCTTCTCCTCCGACACCAGAGCCACGCGGGGCTTGTAGCCCTGCCGTTCCGGGCTCCAGTGGTTGGGATTGATGGACAGTTCGCTCGCGGCCTTGATGTCCACTCCGCCGATGTCCCGGACACGGAAATAGACCCGTGCCTGGTCTGTTATGTTGTTCTTGGCGGCGGTCTTTCGGATGAATGCGGTCACTTTCATATATAAGTCCTCCTTTCTGTCTAGTCTATCATTTCTACAAGCCTTCGCTTCATGTCATCGTCTATCGTGCGGTAGCGGCTGAACGCCCGGCTGCCCTCCACATGTCCCGACATGGAAGCGATGAGGTTGGGGTCGGGTACCTGCCTGTACAGGTTGCCCACGAAGGTCTTGCGTGCCGTATGGCTGGTGGCCACCTCGTACAGGGGCTTCTGCATGGTGTTGTAACCGTGCGTGTCGAGGATGGTCACCGTCCTGTCTATGCCGCAGCGCTTCAGCAGCTCCCGTATGCCGAGGTTGTAGGTGTGTATCTGCCTGAACGGGAACAGTCTGTCGGCATTGGCATCGTAGCGTTCCAGTATCTTCAAAGCCTTCTCGTGCAGCGGCACCCTGACGGTCTTCGCCTGACATTTCTTCGTCTTCTGCGGCATGTATTCCAGAAAGCCGTCCTTGATGTTGTCCCGCGTGAGCCTGTAAAGGTCACCCACGCGGCAGCCGACATAGCAGTGGAACACGAAGATGTCCCGGATGACGGCCAGCTTCGGACAGTCACTCAGGTCCGCGTCATACAGGATGTTCCTCTCTTCCGAAGTAAGAAAGAAAGGGTCGCCATAGGTGGGCTCCTTGCAGCCATAGAGGGCATAGACCTCGTTGTCGGAATACTTCATCTTCTTGCACCAGTGCAGGAAGGTGCAGAACAGGTTCATGATGTTGATGACGGTCGTGCCGGAAAGCGGCCTCGGCCTGTGGTTGATGAGCGTGCGGGGAGTATAGAAGTCGGGATGCTCCTGCCGCAGTTTGTACTCGTTCACGACATAATCCCTAAAATCGTTCATTTGCTCCAGCGTGACGGTCTCCACGAAGAGGGTGAAGTCCGCCTCGCCCAGTATCTCCCGGCGGTAGTCGTGGTAGCGGGTCATCTTGCGCTCGAAGCGAACGATATGCTCCTTGGTCCTCTCCGCACCGTCAAACTTTTCCAGATACTCGTGGACGCGGGCGAGCAGGTTCGGGTGGTTCCGTTCGAAGGCGCGGGCCGGGTACAGCACATCCTCGATGACCTGCCTCATCCACCTGCCGTCCGCCTTGTCCGAGAAGGTCTTCTCCGCCCGCTCGATGATGGCGGCAATCTGTCCGGGCAGGCGTTTCTGCTCGGCGGCAGGAACAGCCGTCGTGCGCCTGTAACTGAGGGTGTCGGAATCCCAATACCTGTCCTGCACCT
>NZ_HF986826.1:0-11564 GCF_000431195.1 Prevotella sp. CAG:255
CCATGAAACCGAGGAACAGATTTGAAAAGGCGGTGGCGGCTTCCAACATGAAGCTGTCACCCGTAAGCCCGAAAGCCGTGGAATGGGCGGTAAGGAACACGGTAAGCCATATTGCCTTCCGCACGTCAGGGCACAAATGTACCTGCGGCGACTGCGGTCATAAGTTCGACTACAAGGGAAAAGGCAAATATACACGTTGTCCTCAATGCCGGCACAAGCTGGAAGTGACGGACACGCTGACACGCAAAAGGAAAGAAAGTGTCTATTTCTCCACCATCGAGAGGGTTGACGGCTTCCACGTGCAGAGGGTATTCCGTCTGTCAGCAATTACACGCAAGGGCAAAAAAAAGGAAACCTGGCAAATGGAGGTGTGCCGTATATGGCTTAACAAGGACGGCAAGACCGCAGTCACGTCAAGGACAAGGATGTTGGGACATTATATGGACTGTTTCAACTGGCTCTCGGACATTGAACTGAGAAATTTGACTAACGTCCATTGGGTAATATCGAACACGTATGTCTATCCGAACTATTCCACCACAAGGGAATTAAGGCGTAACGGCATGAGGGGGAGGCTTCCGGACTGCCACCCAACAAGACTGGCGCAAACGCTTCTTGCGGACAGCCGCATCGAGACGATGATGAAAGCCAAGGACTTCAAGGCGGTTGAATACTTCACAGTGCACGAAATGGAGCTTGACAGGTGTTGGCAGTCGTACAAGATAGCGAAACGCTATCGCTATGAGCCTGAGGATTATGGATTGTGGTGCGACACGGTAAGGCTGCTTGAAAGATGCGGCCACGACATCCGTTCGGTCAAGTACATCTGCCCGAAAGACCTCAAAGCTGACCATGATAAATGGCTTGCAAAAGCCACACGCATGGAGGAAAGGCGGAGGAATATGGAACGGATGGAGAGGGCGAAAAGGCAGGAGGCGGACTTCTATCGGGAAAAGTCGTGCTTCTTCGGCATAGTCATAAGCGACAGCGACATTGAAATATCCGTCCTTGATTCCATTGAGGCGTTCCGTGCCGAGGGTGAAGCCATGAAACACTGCGTATTTAGGTGCGAGTATTACGCCAAGTCGGACAGCGTCATCCTTTCGGCTCATGACCGCCAAGGCAACCGCATCGAGACAGTCGAGTTCTCGATTAAGCAAGGAAAAGTGGTACAGAGCCGTGGCGTATGCAACTCCAACACCGAGTTCCATGACCGGATAATACAGCTCGTCAATGACAATGCCTACCGTTTCTTGGAGGCAAAATCAACGGCATAAGTTCCAAGTAATGTTTGTGTACCGGCCTGCGCCGTGAGGTGTGTGTCCGTATTTTTCTAGTTTCCATGTATTGAACTATACAAAACGGTACAAAAATGCCGCAAACCACCCTTGGAACAATTTTGGACAGCTTGCGGCATTTTGTACTGTGCGGATATTTCCTGCCTTGTCAGGTGCCTAATTCCACGACCTTCTCTTTTCCGGGGAAGACAGTCAGCCTTGCCGTACCGTCATCGCGTATCTCGACTTTCGAGTAGTTGGCTTCCACCACTACCTTGCCGTCAAGCATGATGATGCCCCATTGGCAGGGGTTGCACTCCACGGCACAGTAGTTCCCGACAGGCGCGAGGATGTTGCGATAGACAGGCGGCACGACTATACGCCCTCCGAGTTTCAGCCCCCACTTCCGGCCTGACCGGAATGGTTCGGCCTGTTGCATTCCGGCCAACCGCTCCTGACGTTTTTCTTTCTCTTCCTGCTTCTCTTTTTCCGACCGCATGAATGCACGCCTTGACGCTTCGGCTTTCAGGCGTGGAATGACGGTGTTGAAATCCCCATCCGGGGTATTCGGGTTTTCGCAAGCGATGTACCGCTTGCCATTGCCCTCATCTACGAGGAAGTATTTCCCGGCGGTGTCCTCGACGACGATGCTCCCATCCGCCAGCATTCCGCAATAACGGTAGTAGGTTTCGTAATCCCCGGCAAGTATGCAGACGCTGTCGTGCCCCCACCGTGCATCGTCCTCTTCAACCTGCCTGCACCTCGGAACGGAGAAGTAGTCGCAAATACGCAGGTAAAAACCGAGGTCAAAAATGTTCCTGTTGCCGCGGATTGCCTTTACCCTGTACTGCGTTTTAGTCCTGCTGTGAATGAAACCGTCAACCTCCAACAATTGTACATTCTTGAAATACAGTAACTTTGGTTTGCTTGTATATGTCTTGCCATTATGCAGGTCCATGTAGGTTTCATGGCCGTTGCCGCCCGTCATCGACAGTATCCTGTCCTTCATGAATTTCACCTTGCTGCACCGTCCAAGCCTTGCCGTTATTCCGCCCTGTTCATCCACTATGCACACCTGTTTATTGTTAAGGCGTACAACTGCAAGGCTGACGTCCGTGCCGAGCACTTCTGTATATTGCGGCATTGCGGTTATTTTCTCGCCGCGCTTCAAGCCATACAGTCCGCTTGCCCTGTCCTTGAATGCCTTTAATTTATCTTGCCTTGTAATTCCCACGTAGAGATTATCGACGGCATTAAGGTAGTCAACCAGCTTGTCATGCGTTACGATTGTTTCCATTCCGTCATCTTGTTGGGGCGTTGTGCTTACAGCTTCCTCCATCCTGACGGTTTGGAAATATGCCGTCCTTGCCATGTTAGCGTAGCCTTTCCCTGCCATCCGCCCCTCGAACATAGCCTGCCAGTCACGGTAAGCCGTGGGCAACCCGAACAGTCGATACAGCCCCACGTTGTCTATCATCACGCAGCAATTCTTGCCGTCCGTCTTGCGCAATCCGCGCCCCACCTGCTGCAGGTACTTGGCAAGCGACAGCGTAGGCCTTGCCATCTGTATGAACTCCACATCGGGACAGTCGAAGCCCTCGCTGAACACGTCCACGTTGACCAGTACCTGTATCTTGCCTTTTTTGAAATCCTCGACAAGCCGTTTACGTTCTTTTGCCAGTGTCTTGCTGTCAATGGCGACGGTATTTATCCCATGTTCCTTGTAATACCAGGCGATATTCCTTGCGTGGTCGATGCTGATTGCATAGACGATGCCTTTCTTGCAATTGGCATACTGCCTGACACTTTCGTACAGTCTCTCTATGCTTGGCCGCCTGTTCAGTACGGCATCCATTTCCTTCACTTGAAAATCTCCGTCTGTCCCACGTTTCTCCAAACCGTCTATCAACCGTTGGTCTTCGCTGTCCGGGCGTATCGAGACATAATCAAAGGCCGAGAGCCAGCCTTTCCTGATGAAGTCCGCTATACTGTCCGATGTTATCAGAGTGTCAAACAAATCGGTGAATCCCCTGCGGTTCATACGGCAGGGTGTGGCCGTCATGCCGAGTTTTTTCGCTTCGGGATAACGCCGCCAAAGTTCCCTGTAAGTGTCGGCAAGCGCGTGGTGTGCTTCGTCAATCACTATCAGGCTTGGTCTTTCCTCCCTTACGTTCTCCCAATGCCGTGACAGCCACTGGATGGACATCACCTTTACCCGTCCATCCTCTTTGGAAATGCCGTAGCGTGCAACGGTTTCCTCTATCTGCTCCACAAGCTCGCGGCGGTGGGCGACTATCCACACGCATTGGCTTTGTTCCTCTTTCAAATGGTCATAAATGACAGAAGCAAGCAGGTGTGTTTTGCCTGTGCCTGTGGGCATCTGCACCATGATGTTACAATGCCGTTCTCCAAATGACAAAATATGTTCTTTTATATGAGATTGGTAATCTCTCAACATATTTCAGATAGCGGATTGATTAACACAAAGTGATTATTGAGACAAATCTCCTGCTACTTTAACCTAAGATATACCTCTGCCACTTGATTGGCAATCTTCTCCCAATCATATATGCTCATATCGTAATTGATGTGTTCCAATGGATGTTCTATTACGGCTTTTAACTTTCCAACAAGTGCATCCACATCGCCAACAGGAAAGTAGTCTTCCTTGTTAAGACCTACTTCTAAATTGGCAGGTATATCGCTCACGATAACCTTTACGCCATAACTCATGGCTTCAAGCAAAGCTATTGGCAGCCCTTCGTGGCTTGACGGCAAGCAATAGCAAAGACAGTTCGTCAACAATGAATGCAGCTTCTTGCCCTTGATAAAGCCAGTAAGGACAACACCGTTCTTTCTCGCCATTTCTTTCAGATTGCGTGAATAGTCATCCTCAAAGTCTGTATCGCCAGCCAGTACAAGTTTTATATCCGTATCAGGATTTTGTTCTTTTGCTTTAACATATGCTTCTATAAGGTGATGGAGGTTCTTTTCAGGCACGAAACGGCACATGCCGAGGATATACTTGCCTTTCTCTATGCCAAGTTTCTTAAAGTATCCAGGATAATCACATACTTCGGGCTGAGACACGCCGTTATAAATCAAATGAACGTGGCTTGTCCGGTTGTATTTCCGCTTTATCAGGTTGCGTATCACGTCGGAGATTACTATCACCTCATCTGCAAACATGCAACCCATGCGTTCACCGAGTTTCAGCATCGTCTTTGCTGCAAATCCCCACTTGTCGCGGTCGTAGTCAGGCCCGTGGTGGGTGAAAACAACTTTCATCCCTAACATCTTGGCATAAGGCACAAGCAGGGCCGGACCTATAGCATGTATATGCAGGATGTCCGCCCCAAGCCGCCGGGCCTCGTTGATGGCGCGGAACGTATGGATGATGGCCTCGAACGACTTCTTCTTCGGGCTGTTGATATTCACCAACTTTACGCCATTCCATTCCCTTAAGTCATCCTTAACATAATTCGTTCTGCGTATCACCGTAACGTCAAAACCACGTCTGGCAATTCTCGGAAACAGCTCTTCGCAATGTGTCTCCACACCGCCCATGATATTCGGAATGCCACGGGTGCCAGTAACAATTATTTTCATGTTTTTGAATTATTGATTCTTATGAAAGTATGATTTGGCCTCAATAATCTCCCTTTTGTATTAAAATCAATAAAGACGCATTGCAAAAAGTGGGGAGGGCTATTTGTCACCTTTTGTTAGGACGCTTACTGTCGGATGGCAAACGGATAATGTGTCTACTTCTCAAACCGTTTCATCACTGGTTGCAACAGATAATATTTCGCTACATGAGCGAAACAGATAACACCGCAGATTGTCAGTAGGGATGTTACGATATATAGGAGGTCACACTGGCCTATGTAATTCTCAAGATGCACCCTCTCTACTACGCGGTATATGAACATGTGTGAAAGGTATATTTCCATGCTTATACCACATTAAGTATTTAACCACGCGGTTATTTAACACCTTGTTAGACGAACCTATCGCATAAACGAGCCATACGTTGAATATTAACAGCTGGACAATGTAAGATATGAACTGCCCATGAATATGTCTTTTGAACATAAAGAAACATACGGTCAGGATTAGCATCACGATTGTAGCACACACACTGTACCGTTTGCCGAACTCCGCCAATTCATGACGATACAGGTAAGCTATACCTCCGGAAATAAACAATGGCGCACAGTATATCATACACTTTCGTCCCGGTGCGGAAAAATGCTCGATGGAAACGAGTACAAAAATCAAGGCCAATGCCAAGGAAATCCATGCGCGTCGTTTATTGTCAAGCATAAATACAAAAAATGGGAATAACATATAGAATAGGAATACCACTCCAAGGAACCAACCCACACCTATCACATGAAATTTAATATCCGGTGGTAACAAGCCGAAACACAGTGTCATATTTGCGAATACTTCACATAATGAGCCAAGGTCATGTTCAACAGCCAAGTCAATAAGACACAGCAATGCGAAAAAAGGCAATATACGAAGGTAACGTTTCCTGTAAAACGCATTGGGCGTAATTGTGCCTTCTTTTATTCGCGTGTAATATCCACAACACAGCGAGAAGCCGCTTACAATCATGAACAACAACGTGAAGTTAGTGAAGAAGGGTATCAGATCTTTTGTGACATAATTGATTGACGGTTTTAATGCGATATTCACTTGTACATGCATCAACACTATCCCCAAGGCCGCATAGGCACGAAGTCCGTCAAGTGAATTATAGCGTTCGGATTTAAGATCCGATTTATTTTTTTGCTTAACATTTTATTGTATTTATTTACAGCTTGGTAATTAAGACAATATTGTCCGAATGCACACAAAAACAGCATTCAAAGAAATAAAGGTTTGTGTGTTTCAATGGTTTGACAGAGACATCATTCGATTTCATTTCTCAAGAAATCCAGGCTTTCTTTCCTTTTTTGCCTCAGTCGTTCATTTACGACCTTGTAGTCGATTTCCTTTTCCTGTCGTTCCAGGTCAAACACGAAGTTGTCGTCAATGCCTCTGTTCTCAATACCAAGTGTTTCCAATAAGTCATTGACTTTCCGTATTCTGTTTTTTTGTGTCAGGAAAACTTTAAACTGACGTTCGTTTTCAATGGAGAAAGCCACCCCGTGGAACGTGCCTGTTATGACGAAGCGTGCGTTCCGGAACATCCATACCCATTGAAAAGGCGTAAGGTTCACGGTGACGGCAGAATAACGTTTGTCACATTCCCCGGCGCCATAAACGGCCAGGCCATGTTCATTCGCATAATCAAATATCTGATTTTTTACGTGCATGGGAAGATTTTCCGCATAGTAGAACAAGATATACTCCTTGTTTGGCAATTTGACTTCCTTTACAGGAAATTCTATAAGAAAAGTCGGATCAAGAACCTTCAGCGGTGTTTTTCCTGTAATATGCTTCACAAGTTGCTGTCCTAAAGAATCCCTGACTGATATGGCTTTGAAACTCTTTATACCGGTTGTCACGTATCCAGGAATATCTTCATCAGGTGTGGAATCTCCCACACTTGGCGCATACGATACAAGCCGTTTGCAAGTCAGTCCCTTACCAAATTTTATTTCAGCATCACTTTTCGTATCCTTGAAATTCCAGACTTCATCACTTCCTATAACGATTACGTCAAGTCCCAGACGATTCACATCATTTGCACTATAACAACGTCGTGTAAGATTCATATACTTATGCCTTGCTGAGAAAAACGTCCAAGGCAATCGTATCTTCTGCAACCATTCACTAATTGTCTCGCGTCCGGCGTAAAACCGAAACCATCCGCCAGTATTTATAATGAAGTGCTTAAGATGAATATAATTGATAATTACCACCTCATCATCGGGACGTTCACGCTCAATGGCCTTTTGCAATGCATACGCTTGCAGAAAAGCCCCGAAGTTCGCAATGAAATGGTGCGTGAGAATTCCTATTTTCATTTCAACGTGCTGTTATAGATTTCCAGATAAAGATTTTCAAGTTTTTTTGCTTCGGCTCGGATGTCATAACCTTTTTCTATGATGACATTTCGCATATCCTCACGTTCAGGCAGGGCTGACAGTATGCTTAAGGCTCTGTCCGCCCAAGTGCTCTGTCCCATTCCCAAGTCAAGGAATACGGCATTACTCGTAAGTCCTATCTCCGGGGTTATTGAGGAGGAAAACAGGCACGGAAGCCCCGCAGCCTGAGCCTCTACACCTACGACAGGCAGACCCTCCCAATGGGATGGCAACATAAATATGTCGAATGCCTGGTACCATTCGTTGGCGTTTCCTACATTGCCCATCATCTTCACTTTGTCGGATACACCAAGCATCACGGCTCTGTTCTTGATTCTCTCTTGCAGTTCCCCGTCACCAAGCAGTACGAGGACAGCCTTTTCGTCACGTCTGGCTATCTGTGCGAACACTTCAATGAGAAAGGCGTGGTTCTTCTGGTGCATGAACCTCCCCACATGGCCTACGACATGCTTGCCCTCAAGACCGTTCTCGACACGCAGACGTACCCTTACATCCGGATTGAACACGAAACGGTCCACGTCAATGGCGTTGCGCACGAGTACATAATCTCCACGTTCCATTACGGCCTTGCCGAAATAATACTCACCGGCTTTCAGTCCACAAGTGAAATGATGGGTCATGTTGAACCGCAACATCTTCTTGCAGACCCATTTCAGTGCGATTTTATAGTCAAGGTTAAGCCCTTGGCCATGTGCGTGATATATTCTTACCGGAATGCCGGCACGTTTCGCGCTGTTCAGCGCATATAATCCCAAAGCCCCGTTGTGAACTTCTATCACGCGGTATTCGGGATATTGCCCAACCAAGTTCTTGAAGAACCGGATGTATTGCGGATAATGTAATGGGTTGAGTCCGGGCGAGTGGAATATTCTCGCTCCCATGTCCGTGGCCTCCTTGTCGTATGCGCCCGGTTTCAGCTTGTTGCATACGAAGTCGAACTGTACCTTGTCACGGTCGATGTGACGGTAATAATTCATCAGCATGGTCTCTATTCCGCCACGATCCAAGTTGCTGACGGAATGTAAAATTCGTATCATAAGAATTGAAAAAGATAAATAAGAAAAGACTGCCTGCAAGATTACAATCCAAGCAATCCTTTTAATATGTCTAAAGAGGCGGAACGCTCCTTTACTAATATGGCGTTCACTTTGTCATAGTTTATAGCCTCGTTGAATAGTGAAAAGTCGTTGAAATCCTTGACTATGCGATTTTCTAGTCCTGTCAGTTTTAATATGCTCTGATTTCTGCTACCCGTCGAAGTGTTCGGCAGTACTTCTATGAATGGCCTGTTGAAGTTTATTGCGAAACAGGTGCCGTGAAACGAATCTGT
Organism: Prevotella sp. CAG:255; assembly: GCF_000431195.1. Taxonomy (NCBI): domain Bacteria; kingdom Pseudomonadati; phylum Bacteroidota; class Bacteroidia; order Bacteroidales; family Prevotellaceae; genus Prevotella; species Prevotella sp. CAG:255. Next base: position 8,670 of record NZ_HF986826.1, read on the forward strand.
TACAAGACACCTGCAACCTTTGATGTAAGCGAGAAAGTCGGAGACATCAGGACACCAAACGAATTTGCCTCCGCGTCTCATTTGGTGTAGATGTGGACTGATGCGGACGAGCGGAAGTCTTGTATGTCGTGACAAATCCAAAGCATAATGATTCAGATTGGCATCATTATGGATTTGATATACCAATATATATTCGCCTTTGATTTCTTTCCGGATCATCTTTGACCATTGTTCACCGCTAAGCATTAATGTTGGATCCAACACCTGTCCGTTGCATCGTATTCCCCATTCGTTCAGTAACTTTACGGCACTGTCCTCCCGTACTGCGATACCATCATATAGTCTAAGCCAATATTTGTATTCTGAAACTATTTCATCGCTGAACTTGGTTTTGCCGAAACTGGCCGCATAGGCTATTTTCTTTCCATTTTGGACGAATGACAGGAAATATGCAGGATCGTATTTCCCGTTGTACAAAGGTCCCCATACTTGGTCGCTCCCTGTAATGAAAACATCTGCCCCTATTTGCGTGAGCCCATCAATGTCGCTCACCCTGTTTGTCATCCGCAAATATTGGATACGCATCTTGTCAAAACGTGTTCTCGCCATAAATTCCATCGGAAAGCGTACCAAGACATACAATGTCTTTTTCAAGATGTTATTTGCGTAAGCTTTCTTCAGACGGACTTGCGCCAATGTTGCCTTCAGTCCCCTTTCATCTTTCCTTTGATAGTCTATAATTTCAGCAGACAAGCCAAGACTACCAAGTATTTTCAGGGTGGCTATGCTTTGCAATAATGACCCATAGTTTGACGGCCCATGTCGTGTAATTACCTTTACGTCCATCATAATTATTTCAGGATTCGATTACGCTTGTCAGGATAAAATTTGCAAACAACGCGATAGAACAGAATGGGCATTCTGGGTAGCGTGTCTACAATCTTTCGAATAGCAAGCCTTTGCCTAAGCTCAGCTTCACCGGCTTTCTTTATGTTTTCACTACATTTCTCGCCCCTGAAAAATGGTTCGGTTTGTTGTTTTCTCCACACGTCTTTCAGACTTAAGGCAGCCTTTACGTCCTCAAAAGTTTTTTTCTGTAATCCGATGGCGTCTATGTTCTTCAACAGTTTTCCCCCAGTTTCTGTATGTACCGTAACCAAGGTTTCACCCAGATTATTTGGAGTTCTTATTTTCCAAGGGTCCATAAGCGTAAGGTCCGCCTCCGCTTTGATTCCGAATGAATCACCGCAGATGTCACAGCCCGGCACCGTCCACAATCTTCTACCGAACGGAATCTGAGCTGCCCTATTCCAGGGCAGCTCAGATTCGTTCACCCGAACGATTCCCGGCCACCCATTCCCGCGATAGCGGGCCGAAAATTTTAGATTTTTAGGAATTTCAGTTCCAATTATCTTCGCAAGGAATCTGGTTGAGTCAAGCGTCTTCTGTTGTTTGCAGAAAATGCAGATGCGGATGATTTCGTCCGCCTTTCCCTTCAAAGCGGCATTCATCGCCCTAAGCTGGCAGCTTGTACCCACCACAATCAGCCGTTTGCAATGCTGTATCTTGCTGATGTTCCGGCAAGCCATTACCGAGTGATAGACCGAATTCGGAATATCATTGTAGCTGGGAATGTTGCCTTTCGTATAAAATTCGCCTTCAGCGTAGGGAAATACGTCTGTACGCCTCAATGTATAGACACCATCGGCCAATCCGTTCCGCAGGCTTTCAATAATAATTGTCTTGCATACCCCACCCGAAGAACACTCGTGTCTTACCGTTGCGTCAGTGTTATAACCTAAGTAATATTCCTTTCCGGCGAATTTGTCAAAATATCCTTCGTAGTTCTCACGTTTGTTGGCGGGACAGATGTTCACGCACCGTTTACAGCGGATACATTTGTCATTGTCCACCATGATTTGGTTTGTCCCGTCTTTCCGAAGTTCCATGGATATGGCCTGCTTGGGACATACCGCTTCGCAAATGCCGCATTGCTGGCACCAGGAATAGTCATAAACAATTCTGTTTGTTTTTTCATTATATTCAAGCATAGAGCAAGTTTTTTATGTTTCCATTTAATGACGACGAGATAGGCCTCCATGTTCATCTTGTCTTGAAGAATTCGAGGTATTTCTCGGCGCAAGCTTTTATAGTGTAAGGACTGCTGTCCTTCATCTTTTGTGCATTCGTCTTGTAATAGGCAAGGTTGTTGATGACTTTTGACAAAGCTGCCATATAACTTTCAGTTGTAAATCCATCACTAAGCACTCCGTTCTTTCCATCCACGGCATCCACGGCTCCACATACAGGCGTGGATACTACAGGCACTCCGCTCAAAAGTGCTTCGATGATAGTGATAGGCATACCCTCAAAAGCACTTGACAATACGAAAATGTCTGCATTTGCCATATAATCACTGATATTTTTTCGCGTGCCGAGAAAGTGGATATTGGGACATGCCGCTGCTTTTAAAGATAAGCCCAACTCGCTGTCATAACTGTTGCCAATTACCAATAGTATTGCATCAAGTCCTTTAGTAGCCAATGCATTGAATGAGTCAATCAATAACATTTGATTTTTTTGAGGATTGCAACGTGCCACATGCAATATTACCGTAGTGTTCGGAATCTTCTTTAACGAGGCTATCTCACGTTTTACATCCTCTATCTTTTCTGTGGGTTGCATAGGAGCACGGCCGTTTACGATGCAAGTGGCCATAGTGTGCGGATAACGTTTCTTCTGTTCATTATAGTTCGTTTCGGAAATCGCTGCGAAACGTATCATTCTCCAGCGTCCCAACGTGGCGTGAAGAAAATCATAGATTGCGGTTGAATACCCACGGTTGACATCGTTATGTATGGTCTGTACAAATGTTATTTTCTTTCCTAAAAAGAG
>NZ_HF986827.1:0-5858 GCF_000431195.1 Prevotella sp. CAG:255
AGCAGGAATTCTCATTTGCGAAACCTACAGAAGGCGACAATGTATTGTATTGCGTAATCGGTGGGGTTAAGATACCTTTCATGTGGGTGGCATCAACCGGCACATTGAACCTGGAACTGCAATATTATTGGTTGAAAGAAATGGGCAATGCTACATTCGTGTTCGTGGACGAGTTTGATGCTTTTTATCATTACGAACTTTCATATACCATTTGTAAGTTACTGTTCAAGGGCAAACATCAGGCGTTCGTGACAACCCACGATACATTTCTGCTGACAAACGACCTGTTGCGGCCTGATTGTTTTTTCATTCTGAAGAACAATGAAATTAATGCAATCTGTGACTTGACGGACAAGGAACTCCGCTTTGGTCATAATTTGGAAAAGTTGTATCGAGGGGGAACATTCGGCGTATGATCTTGTTTGTGTTCGAAGGTTTGAAAGCCGAACCGACAGTATTCGGCTCGTTGGAAAAACTTTTTCTCTCGGGAGAAGAGGTAAGGATGGTGAAATGCAGTCATGACCTGCCGACGCTATATAAGAGGTTGAAGAGTAACGACTTTGACCTGTTCCGCTCATTGCCATTAACAGAAAACGGCATTGATGTGCCTGATGGAATACGACTTGACACAATGTTCTCTCAGATATTCCTCTTTTTCGATTATGACTTTCAAAACCGGATAGGTCTTGAGAATGTGAACACGATATTGGAAGAAATGCTTGGATTTTTTGACAACGAGACCGACAATGGCAAATTATACGTAAACTATCCGATGATTGAATCTCTCAAATATACTAAAACGCTGCCTGATGCCAACTATTGGAAGTACACCGTAACAAGACAGGCTTGCGTCGACCATAAATTCAAGGGTGAGGCGGAAACGTTTGCCTATACTGAGGCAAAAGGATATAAGTTTATCGACCTGTCAAAAACCAATGAAAGCAAGGTGAGGAACAATTGGAACATGTTGAAGGCACAGAACGTGTGCAAAGCCAACTATATCGTATCAGGTGAAAATGTATTGCCAGAAGACAAGGATACAGTCAATCAAGATGCCATATTTAAAGCACAAAAGGAAAAATATGTTTGCGCAAATGACGAAGTGGCAATATTAAATTCTTTTCCTATATTCATTCACGATTATCTGAAATAAAAACAATATTGTTGGATTAGCAACTTTTTAACAATCCATCAATATTTCGCGTTTGTTGCGCATTTATTCAGTCAATCAAATAGTATATTAACAGTCCTACAGCGACAGACCATCAAAAAATGTAAAAACAGTACTGGTTGAAATTTCAAAGGGGAATCCAGCGACGGAAGAGTATTCCACAACCGTATATTTGCTTGTAGAGAAACCGAATAAATATATTTGAGTTATGGCATCACAATAGCATATAGAAGCAGTCGATTTTCATGCAGCACTAAAATCCAGACATATTAATACACAAATGTCTGGATTTTTTCATTTTCGAACCCAATCATAATAGCTTGACATGACATATAACAACCAACTATGGCTGAATGTATTCAAAGCTCCTCTTTTCGATACAAATCTTCGAAGAATAATATGCACACATTTCATGGTTGACAGCGTTGACAAAGGCCAATTTGCATTATATCAACAACATCCATGAAAAAGTATGCGTTGACAAACGTTGACAAGCGTTGACAGATTTGGGAAAATCCGGAAATCCATAGCCAAGTGTTGACAAAACACGGTACATATATAATTATTCTTTTTTAGTTAAATAAAAAGATAAAATATTGTATAACAGTAATTTGCGAACAATATTTCTCGTGTGTCTTTGCCCCTTTCAACCTTGTCAACGCTGTCAACCCTGAAACATATACCCTTCTCATTTTTCAAAAAGTGTTTTTCCGCTTGCCCGCCTTTGGCACGGAAGTGGAATAACAGCAAGTCCACGAAATCCGTCATTTTCCAATGAACTTCCTTATCTTCCAATGTCTAACGTCTTGCATGGCATCCGTCCGCCGGTTATCTTTATGGCCAAAAAGGACTAAGACATGGACTTATACAAGTTGTTTGGTGAAATCATCCCGGAAGGAACATACTCGGTGCGCGAAGCCGCAAGTTACCTTGGCGTACACCGCTGCACCATATACGCCTATATCAGCCATCCCGAAAGGCCGTTGCCCTTCAGCAGGGCGGAAAGCAATGCAAGGCGCCGTTTCCTCGGTAAAGACCTGATGGTCTTCAAAAAGAACGGCATCCCGAAGAAAGGACGCAAGCGCAAAAGCTCCCAATAGTGATACAGGCTTTTTCTTTTCACGCACATCAAGCCGTCAGGCAATCCCCCTGATTGCTTCAAGCAGTCCGTACACCATTTCCTCCGCCTTTTCCATGTCGGCCACGATATCCTTGATGTGGTAGGGAGCGCCACGCTGTCCGTGGCCGTCCGGTCCAATCCACAGGCTCGCCTCATAGTCGGGGTCGAAACCTTCGTAATAGTCCTCTATCTCATCTGCCAGGCTGTCGATGCTGCCTCCTGTCATGGATGCCGTGAAATAGAAGTCCTGCCCTGCGGGCGTGAATTTATAGAACTCGAAAATGGTGCTGTTCCCTTGCCTGTCGGCACGCACTTCCCATCCGTCGGCCTCGCCGCACCTCATTACTGCGTCAATGTTGATATTCGTATTCATCGTCTTGTCTGTTTGTGCCAGCCGTGACCGTGAAAGCCACGGCTGACGGGTTAGTTAATGTTCAATGTTCAAATCCGGCAAGAAACCGTTGCAGGCGGTAGTCCTGCAAATTCTTCAGCTTCGTTGGCCGGAAGTTTTCCTGCTGCCTTACCTGCAACTTGCCCATGCCTTGTGCCGTAAGGTCAAGCGTCACGTCCGAAAGCTCGTTGAGCGAGACATAGCCGTACTCGTCCTCTGCAAGTCCTACCACAATGCCGAACAGGACTGTATCATTGCCCTGTACTTCTCCCTCAAGTATGAACCAACGTATCGCACCAAGTGCGAAGATGGCCACGCAGACGGCTTCTTTTCCCATGCCGTCCTGCGAGTAAAGGGGATAGCCTTTCAAGGCTTCCTCCAACCGGTGTGTCATCAGCCTGCACATGTCAGCAAAGTTTTATATCGTCCACGTACACTTCTATCTCCGCACCGCTTGTCAGCCTCACGATGAAGCCTGTATCCGTCAGTGCAACCACAATCCCGTGATGATAGCCACGCCACGGCCTAATCAGTTCACATTCCCTGCCGTATTCGGGAAAATCAGTATATCCTGCCATATTCATCTGTTTTTAGGTTGTTACACTATTTCTGTTTCTTTTATAGTCTGGGTCATAGACAAGCTCCTTTTCGACAAGTGAGCCGTATGCTTCCGCCGCAAGCCTTGATGCCCATTCGTTGCGGTCGTCATAATAGCCTTTGCGGTAGTTGTGCGCCAGTTGGCGCATGAAGCCGATGAACACCTTGAACATCTGTTGCTGGAGGTAGCGGTGCGCTCTTGACAGCTCCCTGCCCGTGATTTCGGCGGAACGCATCCGTCCGTTGACGAAGTACTCAAACTCTTTGGCAAACTCCTTGTCCTGTTTGGATATTGCCTCTCCTGAAAAATTCTGATAGTCCATAATAACTTGTTTTGATGTCATACACTTGCCTGATAATAGATTTGTGGTTCGGCCGATACATTGTAGATGTAACTGCCGCAACGTACCAAAAGGCAGTCCTTGCCGTAATACAGCCTTTTCATGCCTCTTACGCTCCCGGTACGGTGGAAGTTCGGGAAGCGGTCGATGCCGACCCTCCGCCCTTGTTCGATTGTCATTCTTCTTACACGCATAATCCGATGTTTTTAATGTTGTAGGTTTCAATTCTTTTCCCTTTTGTGAAACCCTTTGGGGCTTCGTGGCCGGGAAAGCCGTTTTCCGTGCGGAGTTTCACTGCGGACAAGAGGGAGGATAAGACAGGTGTGAGGCGAGAGAGCGCGGACGGAATACCCAAATTCCCAAGGCACGCGGAAATTTGTGGAAGGCTGCCGTCAAACCCTCTCGCCGAAAGCGCAGGCGGCACTTGGCGTTCCTCCTGTCCGCAGTATATTTGCACGGAAAAACGTTTTCCGGACATGACGCCCGACGGTTTGCAATTAAAAGAATAGGTATAAGCAAAGTCATCCAAGTACCGCCGCCAATGTGGGGACTTTGCTGACTGTTGAGTGAAACGAAGCGCAAGAAGTCCCCTCTTTGGCGTCGGACATGGTGTTGCCGCTTGTGGTAAAAGATACAGGACTGTTTGCTTGGTGTCAAGGACACGGAGCAGACAGTCCTGCAACAATATCCCTATAAATCCCGCTAAATTCCTCATTCTCCAATGTTTAACGTGTTGCAGACATCCTGACTTGCCCCTACCTTTACGGCAGGTCGGCGGATAAATACGGTCTCAATATATAAATAATGTGTCGACGCAATGCTGCAACATTTCCAATACACGGCATTTGGGGATGCAAAAGACCGCATATTGCGCTCCAAAAGACGACCTTCCGTAAGGTAAAAGGCCGCCTTTTGCAAAGCGGCTTGCCGGCACGCAAAAATCCGCCGGCCGTTTTTTATAAAACGGATAAAAAACATTGGACTATGACATCTATAAAACTGAAGTTCAGGCCTTCGACAATGCCGGGCAGGGAAGGCTCCTTGGTGTTCCAACTGATACATGGACGCTCGGTGCGCAGGATAACGGGCAAGTATAGAATCTTCGCCGAAGAATGGGACGGAAGGGCAGGGCGGATATTGCTGCCGGTTCCGTCATCACCGCGTTACGCTTTCCTCGTTTCGCTGAAAACGGAACTTCAATGGGAGCTTGACAGGCTCAGACGGATGGTGGAGGAGCGCGAAAAAACAACGGGCACGGTAAGCCTTGATGAAATCACGGCAGCCTTTTCGCCCGATACCGACACGCCGGACAGCGTATTCAACTTCATACGCAGCCAGATACGGCACAAGAGGCAGCTTGGCAAGGTGCGTTCGGCGGAAACGTACCGTTCCATGCTCAACAGCCTCATGCGTTTCTGCAAAGGCACTTACCTGACGTTCGACATGGTGGACGGCGGGCTGATGGAGCTATACGAGGCGTGGATGCAAGGATGCGGACTGACGCGCAACACCACCTCTTTTTACATGCGCATCCTGCGCACGAACTATAAGCTGGCGGTGGAGGAGGGTCTCACGTCCGACCGTCACCCGTTCAGACACGTCTACTGCGGTATGGACAAGACCGTGAAAAGGAGCATACCGTTCATTGACATCAAGAAGATAAACGATCTGGATTTGTTGCGGAAGCCAAGTCTCGACTTCGCCCGTGATATGTTCATGTTCAGCTTCTGCACGCGCGGGATGTCATTCGTCGACATGGCGTACCTGAAGAAAACCGACCTTGACGGCGGCTGCCTGACTTATCGCCGCAAGAAGACGGGACAGCTCCTGACGGTGGAATGGACAAGGCAGATGCAGGCAATCATGGACAAGTACAAGCCTAACGCAACAAGGTACCTCCTGCCTATAATCACACGCGAGGATGGGAGCGAGCGCAGGCAGTACCAGAACATGATGAGGAAAACCAACAGACTTCTGAAAGACATCGCCCACATGGCAGGGCTGCCGTTGCCGTTGTCAATGTACTACACGAGGCATTCATGGGCTACAATCGCCCGTGGCAAGGCCGTTCCATTGGCAGTCATAAGCGAGGCCCTCGGGCACGATTCGGAAACGACAACGCAGATATACCTCGACTCGATAAAGTCAAGCGAAGTGGACAAAGCAAACAGCATGATTCTGGAGGGTCTCTGACGCAAAAAAAATAGTTGTACGAAAATGGACTTCTCCTATTATGAG
>NZ_HF986828.1:0-1238 GCF_000431195.1 Prevotella sp. CAG:255
ACTCAATGTTTTCAGACGAAGAAAAGAATATTATATATAATGCATCCCTCACAAGGGATGGTTTCTATATGGATTCTTTTTCTTATAAATTTGAGAATATTGTTAGAAATTCTATGAGAAAAGAACTTATTTATTTTCAACGCGAATTATGGGAAAAGACAATGTTAGTAAGAAATTATATTAAAAATTTATTTTTTAATAAATATAGAATAGCTTGCTTTTCTGCATACTCTTGGAATTCAGAACAAAACGAGCAGTTAATGTGGGCCCATTATGCTCAAAGTCATAAGGGCTTTTGTGTAGAATATGATATTTCACCTCTATTTGACAATGCTATAAAAGATGAGGATTTATTCTCTATTTATTCCACAGGTATAAGAGATGAATTTTTGTTACCCTCAGAACAAAGGAAGATGATGATTAATGTTTTTTTTCCTATCCGATATTCGTCCCGAAAAAATGAACTTTCTAAAAGTTTGTGTTATGCGATTTCTCAAAATAAATATACCCCAAAACAAGCCTATGATTTAAAAATAAAGAGTTTTCGAGCTTTAATTACAAAGTTGCTTCCGTGGAAATATGAACAGGAATGGAGATTGATTGTTGATGCAAATATAAGTAAAAAAACTGACCACAAAGTTCCTTTTCCATTTATAAAACGAATTATTGTAGGAGTTAAAGCTTCTGATGAATTGCATAGAATTTTAAGTAATACAGCTGAACATTTGAACATTCCTATAACGAATGAATATGTATAGATATTGTTGGAATAATCTTACCGAATTATCATGACTCATTTAGCAAACATAGATAAGGATTATGCCTCTTGGATAGAGAAACTCAGTCAGAGGTATAAGCATAGCCAGATAAAGGCGGCAACCCATGTGAATAGTAAGATGCTGCAATTTTATTGGTCTTTGGGAAAAGATATTGTTACGCTTCATGCGGAGAGCCGTTGGGGAGATAAAATCATAAAATTGTTAAGTACAGATTTGAGGACAAAATTACTCGGAATAAAAGGCTTGTCGGAAACAAGTATTGGATATGCCAAAAGATTTTATCTACTTTATAACGAGTGGTTTACAATTCACCCACAAGTTGTGGGTGAAATTACAAGACTGTGCTATCTGGCGTATTCCTTGGGGGCATCATAGATATATCATAGACAAATGTTTCAAGGAGCCTGATAAAACCATGTTCTTTGTGCGAAAGACACTCGAAAACGGTTGGAGCAGGAA
>NZ_HF986828.1:1262-37773 GCF_000431195.1 Prevotella sp. CAG:255
GGAGCAGGAATGTCCTTCTGAACTTTATGGACACAGTTCTTTACGAACGGCAGGGGAAAGCCATTACCAACTTTAAGGCGTCACTGCCTGTTCCGCAAGATAACCTTGCGCAGGAAATGACCAAAGACCCGTATAAGTTCGATTTTCTTACAATGACCGAAGGATATCGTGAAAAGGAATTAAAAGATGCGCTGGAGGTGAATATCCGCAATTTCCTTTTGGAGCTTGGGACGGGCTTTGCTTATATGGGGCGTGAATACCGATTCATGATAGGGTAGACCGAAAAGTTTGTTGACATGTTGTTCTACAATCTGAATTTACGTTGTCATGTGGTTGTCGAAATAAAGACCGGAAAGTTTGAATCGGAATATATCGGGCAGTTGGGAACATACGTCGCCGCCGTGACCATCTGCTGAGAAAAGAAATTGACAATCATACGTTGGGATTTCTGATATGCAAGTCTAAAGACAATAATCATGCAAGTGACCATGCAAGTGCACAGGTTAAAAAACTGATTCCTGTTTTAGCTGGAGAGAAAGGACGTTCGGAATTACAGAAATTGTTGTCGATTAATAATAGAGATTATTTCAGAACAGATTATTTGGTTCCGGCCATTAACAAAGGCTATATAGAACCAACCATACCCGATAAACCCAATAGCCAAAATCAAAAATATCGCCTTACGGCAAAAGGGTTGGCACTGAAGGAGAAATTGAAACACAATGAGTAAATTATAAATAGGCACTTTGCTTGTATTTATTATGAGTAGGTTATGTAAATAGTTTATCTGATAATAAAATTATGCTTTTTAATCCCCTCGGATTCGAGGGGATTAAAGTTATTATTAATAGTAAGTAAAAGTTTTTGTATTATGGAAAATTTTATAAATTTGCGACAGACATTTTTCAAAAATAATTGTATATTAAAGCTGATAATCAGTATGTGTGTTTGAACAAAGATAGTATATGACAATAAATAATTTGCTTAACGTCAAGTCTCGTGATGAACTGCGCGAATGGCTGATGCAGAATCATGATAAGGAGTCGGAATGTTGGGTGGTGGTGAAACGTGGAAGACCTATTGACGACGGCACGTTCTGGTATATAGATGCTGTAGAAGAGGCTATGTGCTTCGGATGGATAGACAGCACGACAAAGAAGCTGGCAGACGGGGTGACGGCACAGAGGCTGTGCCCGAGAAAGCCGTGCAGCAACTGGTCGGAACTGAACAAGGAAAGATGTCGCAGGATGGAAAGGCTCGGGCTGATGACTGATGCCGGCAGAGCCGTGTTGCCGGATATGACGGACAAGGGCTTTGTGATAGACGATGATGTAATGAAAGAATTGAAGTCGGACCCTGTGGTGTGGCAGAATTTTTGCCGCCTGCCCGAGCTGTATAAGCGTGTGCGCATTGACACCATCCAAATAAAGAAGCGTCAGCCCGAGCTGTTCAGAAAGCGGCTTGACAAATTTATAGAAAACACCCGAAATGGCGTCATGTATGGTGAGTGGAACGATAACGGCAGACTGCTGATGTAATCAGCGTATGTTTCCTTATAAGAGCGTCAAAAAAAGTTCTGCAAAAGGCATCCGCAATACAGAAAAAATCTATAACTTTGTCATCGTTGGTTATTGTTTATATAAAAGCATTGATTCCGGCTTTTGGGTGTTCTTTCTGGCAGACAATGACTTTAAAAAGTAAAAAGCGCCAGGGAGAATAAGGCCTATTGCAACTTGATTGGGATGAAGAATATAAAGGTTCTCTAATGTACTGAAGTATGGAAGAAAATAATATAATTATCTATACAGCAGCTGATGGGCTATTATGAATTTTTTAAGATATGAGTTATGAAAAAAATATTTCTACTTTTATATTTGTGTGTTATTCTCAGTAATATCGCCATATCACAGAACATAATGGATGTGAAACAATATTCATTTAGGTCATTAACTTATAATGATACACGTTCTTTCAGGATTGCTTTACCTGCTTCGGCTTATCCAAATGTAAAGTATAATGTGCTGTTTGTCCTGGATGCAGATTATACCTTTGATGTAATCGCTTCGACAGCCGTTTATTTACAGACCTTTGACTATATTCCTCCAACGGCAGTTGTAGCAATCGACTATTCAACTCCCGGAAATAGAAATGATGTAGGATACGACTTGTCCGGCAACAGTCTTGATTCAAGCGGAGAAATGTTTTATAAATATGTTAATACCGATTTGGCAAAGGAAATAGACAGAATTATTCCAACATCAGGTTTTAATACGTTAGTTGGCCATTCATATACGGCAAGCTATCTGAACTATTATATCGATGCAGGGAATGATAATATGACGTCATATATTCTATTCTCGCCTGAAAAGATGGAACGGATGCCTGGCTTTGAAACCAAGTACAAGACAAAGAGTCCGGGTGTCCGCATAATTACAGCTATGGATGATACTGAAGAAAGACAGACTTTTGGCCGGAATTTGTATGAGAACTTTCAGAAAATGAAATATGACGTTAAGCTTCACAGTATTAAAGCAGACCATATGTCTGTAATTCCGGCAGGGATTATGCAAGCCTTGACAAGTTTGTATGACAAATATTACAATATAGACAGTATATACGCTGCCATAGAACGTTCGGACTGTACTTTATGGGAGACTTTTACAAGCATAAATGAAAATAACAGAACTCTTTATAAACAAGAATTACCAGTTTCAGGCTCATGCATTTCTGCTTTCTTGTGGACGGCCATTCAAAAAGACGAAAAAGAATCAATAGACAAATTACGCGTTTATTATGAGAAAGCCTTGGAAAGTGAAAACTCTGATCCTAATGCATTAGGCGTTATGGGAGATCTGATGAATAAACTTGGCTTATGGAAAGAGGCAGATTACTACTTGCAACGATGTCTGGACAGATATAAAAAATTGAAACAAGAACATGAAACACTGTATTGGAGAAGAGTGTACTCATTGAATGTCTTACCTAAACTCGGGCAATATAAAAAGGCATGGAAGATATTAGAAGAAGGGAAAAAGATATATCCCGATGATAAAGCTATATTCTGTTATTATCAAGGAGTGTTATCAATAACAAACGATTTTCTTATAAAGAAAGGCATAGAACAATTGAAAATTGCACTGAAATATCCCGATGTACTGAAAAATAATTTTGTGAACTTGGATGAAGCAGAAGCTCTTTTGAAAAAAGGAATATCAAAGGAAAAAGGTGTAATGCCGTAGATTCTACAATTGGATAAGAAAAATAAGTAAAATTACAAATGAATACGGGTAATCATGCTCCATTAATTCAGAATATTGTCAAGGTTTGACTAGACGTAAGAATCTAAAATCTTGATATATGGTTTTGATTTAAAAAAATAATGCTAACTTTGCAGTTAAGCATGCATTGGCTTGCGGAAAATCTTGAATTTAAGATAAAAATATGATAGAGCAAGTTTTGATAAAGAATTATAAGTCAATAAGAGACTTGTCGCTGCCGTTGAACAGACTTAATGTGCTTATTGGTTCAAACGGTGCGGGCAAAAGCAACTTTATTTCATTCTTTGAACTGATTAAGGCTATCTATGAACAAAGGTTTGGAAGCTATACGTTGTCAAAGGGTGGTATAGATAATTTGTTGTATCATGGAAGAAAGAAATCCGCGTCAATAGAAGGATTGATAGATTTTGATAATACCAATGCTTTCTTTTTTGAGATAAAGCCGGCACCGTCGAACAAAGGCTATCTTGAGAATACCGGCGACTATTTTAATTGTTATCAAAGCAATATAAAAGATTATCCGCAGTGGAACAAAACATTATGGGATTCTGCTGTGGAAGAATCTTCGTTGGCATATAACACTAAATGGAGAGCGGCCTATTTGAGGACATATTTAAAAAGTTTTATGGTGTATCATTTTCACGATACAAGCTTCACTTCTCCTATGCGTGGTGACTGCAACATAAACGACAATGAATGTCTGCGTGATAACGGTTCAAACCTGGCAGCTTATCTGTATTATCTGATGCAGAACGACGAAAAGGCTTTTCGCCTTATCGAGGGTGTTGTACGTTCCGTGGCGCCTTATTTTAAAGGCTTTAAGCTTCGCCCTGACGCCAACAATAATAACAAGATACGTCTGGAATGGGAGGAAAAGGATACAGACATGTATCTCGACGGATACAGTTTTTCTGACGGCACGCTGCGTTTCATTGCTTTGGCTACGTTGTTGTTGCAGCCGAAAAAGCCTGAGGTTATTATTATTGACGAACCAGAACTCGGACTGCATCCTGCTGCTATCAATAAGTTGGCTGAGATGGTGAAAAGTGCTTCTGTAAAGAGTCAGATAATCTTGTCTACCCAGTCAACAAATCTTGTCAACTGCTTTGATGTTGACGACATTATTGTGGTAGACCGTGCCGACAGCCAGTCGGTGTTCCGTCATTTGTCAGGTGATGAATTGAAAAAATGGATGGACGATTATAATCTCACTATCAGTGACCTGTGGGAGAAAAACATGATAGGAGGGCAGCTGTGAAACGTTTGTATATCGTTGTGGAAGGGCAGACAGAACAAGAGTTTGTCAACAGTCTTATTGCTCCATATTTGCAGAAATCTGAAATATATAGCGTCACGCCCGTTTTGATACGCACAAGCAGGAGCGGACGTGGAGGCATGGTTAACTATCAGCATCTGTATAATACTATAAAGATGCTGCTTGCGTCATCGCAGACAGACTTTGTTGTTACTACTTTAATCGATTTTTTCAGACTGCCTAATGATATGCCGAATTATGCAGAGTGTACGGCTGTTAATGATAAGACACAATGTGTTGAGGCTTTGGAAAATGCTGTTGATGACTCTGTGTGTGATTCGCGTTTCTTTTCTTACATACAGTTGCATGAGTTCGAGGCTCTTTTGTTTTCAAACAACAAAGGTTTTGAATGTTATTTTTCAGACGAGCATGCAAGTAAAACAGCCTCAATAATTTCTTCTTATGACAATCCTGAGAACATAAACTCTTCTCCTGAAGGTGCGCCGTCTAAACGGCTATTGGCAATAAAACCTGACTACAACAAGGTGCTTGAAGGCAATCTTATTGCGCTGGAAGTAGGAATAGAGGCCATAATAGAAAAATGCCCGCGATTTGCAGAATGGATGAATAGCATTGTCGAGAAGTGTAAAGATTAGGATGCTTTATTCCTAATAGCTGTTTGTACTAATAATCCCAATAGGTACCTGTTTTTCTTGCCGTTATGGTTATATTAAATTACTTTTACCTATAATGCAAGTATTCGCACGTGGATAAAACTGATAAGATCACAATTTAAAGGCAATCATGCGTTGTTGGGGCATATGTATAAAATTATAATGACATGAGAATATTTATTGCAATACGGTTTACTGAAGCGTTCAAGTCTTCAATATTGGATGCACAGGACGGACTGAAGGAATATGGAGTAAGGGGCAACTATACGCAGCCGGAGAACCTGCATCTTACGTTGGCATTTATCGGCGAAACGGAAAGGGTGGAGGAGATAAAGGCCGCTGTTGATGCCGTTAAGTTTGAGCCGTTTGTAATCAGAACGGGCAAGATGGGATGCTTTAACGGCATAAGCAGGGTGGTGTGGCTCGGCATAGAAGGCGAGGACAAGGTGAAGGCTATAGCGCAACAGCTGAGACGCAATCTTGACCAACGCGGCATTGACTATGCAAAGGGTAAGTTCAGTCCGCATATCACTCTTGTGCGCCAGCCGTCGGAAATGCCTCTTGACATCGACGTGGAGAGCGAAAGCATGACTGTAAGCAAGATTTATGTAATGAAGTCGGAACGGATCAATGGACGGCTCGTTTATACGGCTTTGTAATTGGTTGATGATAAATCAGCGCAACTGAGCCTGAAGAATAGAGATGGAGTTTTGTAATATTTAAATTACGAACTTATTCATAATTATGATTTGATTGCAGTTACAGGTTGAATTTTGAAAATAGTTAAAGTTATTATGAAACTTAGACGCATAATATTATTTTATTTCGTATGCCTCGTAGGTGTTGTCAGTGCATTTGCCGCAAACGGCCATGAGATAAGATTTATTTATTGTTCTGACCTTCACTACGGAATAAAACGACAGTTTCGGGGAGAGAAGGTTGATGCCTATAAGGTCATTGGCGAGATGGTGAAGTCGTTTTATCTGCTCAATAAAACAGATTTGCCCTCAGACGGAGGAGTAGGTGAGGGAACAAAGTTTGGCGAGCCGGATTTTGTTGTGTGTACAGGCGACATATCGAACAGAATGCATGATGGGGTGTGGCAGGCATGCACATCATGGAGACAGTTTGAAAAAGACTGGATAGAAACCCTCGGATGTCCCATATATCTTGTTCCCGGTAATCATGACATATCAAATGCCATAGGATATCCGAAGGCGCTTACACCTGCCAAGGATGAAACAAGTGCTATAGAAATATACAATCATAACATGCCGGAATTTGGCAGTCGGAAAATTTCGTCTTTTGATTATACTGCCAATAAAGTTCATTACACTTTTATAAAAGATAATCTCCGGTTTGCCTTTGTGGGGATATGGCCGGACGGCTTTATGCGTAGTTGGTTAGACAGCATATTTAAAGATGACCCGGCAACATCCACAATACTCTTCGCACATGATCCGGTTGAGGCTGATGCCAAACACTTTACAAATCCTAACTTTCCGTATGACATAAACAGTAAGGATAAATTTGAAAATCTGTTGGGCGATACGTGTAGCGTAAATGCCATTGACATGAGGCCTGTTGGCAACTGGAACAGGCTGGAGAGTTTTTTTAAGTCTCATCCTCAGATAAAGGCATATTTCCACGGAGACTGCAACTATAATGAATTCTATGACTGGAAGGGCACGGAGGGAAGCATATCCTTGCCTGTGTTCAGGGTTGACTCGCCGATGAAGGGAGAGTTGTCGGCAGACGATGAAAGCCTGCTTTCATATCAGGTGGTATGCATAGATACAGAAAGCAGGGTCATAACAGTGAGGGAATGTCTTTGGAACAAGAATGGTAAAACTTCTGTAAATTGGGGCAAGATGAGGAGCATTTCATATTGATGATGTCAGGTAATGCCCTTATGGTCATTTATTTATGATAAAAGCAGGTTTTAACCTATCTCCCGCGTGAAAGATTATTGTTGCAGATATCTGCCGCTTCTGACAAAATCAACAAGCTGCTGTTCGTATTCTGCTTCGCCCTGAATGTAATATTTACGGCTGACACGCTGAAACTTCTCGTATATCTTTTCGGCCTTGCTGCTGTCTGCTTCGTGTATCATGGCGAGGGCGTATTGAACGCGCAGGGCTGAAGGACGGAAGACAGACTGCACTTGCAGGTATTTGCTGATTGACTTGTCCAGCAGCCTGTTGATGTCTTCAGGGTAGTGGGGACGTATCAGCGTGAGGTAAATGCGCTCCAAGGTCAGTTCGTTGCGGTAGATAGTAACCATCCGGCTCATGTGCGGCTCGGCGCGCTGCATGATGGCGTTGGCCTTGTCGAAGTCCATGTGCAGCATGGCTAACGATAAGTCGGACGAAAGTGCCATGACGTGTATTGGGTTGCTGAAGTTTATGTCGCGGTCGTCGCACATGTATGTCATGGCCTCAAGCCGTGATGTGTCGTTCTGCATAAGATATCCGATGAGGCGCATGGAGCGCAGAAATACCATCGTGGAAAACTCGTCTTTGTGAAGATTGAGCATGTTGAGCCCGTCGTTGGGCAGTCCGGCCAGCTTGTTCGGGATGCCGTTCATGACAATGAGATATAGTCCGGAGATGATGATGCACAGCAGAAAGACCGTTGTGACGAGCGAATGATGTGCCGACGGCATGAACATAATGACAGATGCAATCATCGTGAGCAGAAGGTTGGCCAACACACCGCCTGCATTATATAAGGCTATGCCGAAGGGCGTGTCGCCGTTTTCGGGCGGCAGCATAAGACACTGGCCTGCGGCTCCGGCCATGCTGAAGCGCGACAGACGGAAACGGCTGTCGCGACGGCTCAGGACAATGCCCATAATCATAAACGACAGAAACTTCCAGCCGCGCGCCATGGCAGCAAGCATGTGGCCTGCTTCGTGGATGACGATGTGTATGATGAAAGATAGAATGAAGAATATCGCTGCCAGGAGTATCGTGAGAAACACGTCGGCGGCTGATATGTCGGCATGAAGCGCAGGCTTGATGATTTTGCCTATGACGAAACCAACCCCGAAGCCTATGGCTATTCCGCCAATAAATAATGCTGCTATGCGTAATGTCTTGTGGAGAAATGTCTTTTTTATGTTTCCCATGTTTCAGTGTATATTCTTTTGTCTGACTTATTTCGTTCGCGGCTCTGTTGCAAAAGAGCCATTGTTTCAGTGATGCTGACGGCAGCGGCATCTCATGATGCTGCAAAGATAGCGTAATAAATTTAAGAAATAAAACAGAAAACGAAACTTTTGTACAGCAGTAACAGAGATGTAATGTAATTTGGTCATTAGACCGCACATCTCTTTTTCAATTTTGTGCATTAATGTTTTCAGCCCGTCTTATTGTTTGCTTTTTCTTGACATAGCCTGCTATATCAAGAAGAATCTGATGAAAATCAGCTTAATGTAAAGCCAAAGCGCCATGTGGTTCCCATTCGCAAGCACTACGTTTGGTATTGTGCCGGCTGATTTGCAATCTGCCGGAATTGAGTATCAGAACCGAAGGCCAGCGCAGCTAATTTTTTAATCCGATTACTTCCTATTTGACATCACCTTATACTTTTAATGCAAACTTAGCATTAGATTTTTCATTACTCACTTTCATAATACAGCGGTACTTTTAGCGGATCTCAAATTATCTATGCTGACCTTAGGTTCTTATATTCACTTCCGGCGGATTAATTTCATTGATTGTCGGCTGCGCTTGGCATAACCAAATGAGATTTGCTCCTGTTCTTACTTGCACGACAATTGCAGATCCGCCGGCACATTACCAAAATTAGTGCGTGCGCTTTGTCGATTATTGTCAATTGTATTACATTGAAAAGAATCAACAAGGAATTTGACTTTAACTCCTGACCCGAAAGCACAGATCAGTCGGAATGATAGCAACGTAGTGCTTACGTAACGTAGATTTTGTGTATTAATGCTTTCTGCCCGCCCTTTTTGTTTCTATTGGCGCAAGGCACCGTCAGCAGATTTATTGCCTACCAGAAGTATGAAAGCCAAAGATTTTGCGGCAGAGATGACATCTGTTAATTGGCCTCCGATTCTCGCATTTTAACATGTGTTGTTACTGTGTTACAAACACTCTCCAGCTGCCATCCTTCTCGCCTCGTTCAACGTATTTTTTCTGTATGAGTTGATCGAGCAGTTTCTGAATGGCTGTGATGCTGATGCCTGTAATTTCTTTCATGTCAGCCAAGGTAAGTGTCGGTTCAGTTTGCATAGCATTCAGAATCTTTGTGTAATTTGGGGTTCGGAATGCAATGCGTTCACCATCATACCACCACACATTTTCATTTCTTTCGCTAATAAACAATACATCGTTATAAACCTCTGTTGCAACCAAATCTCTAAAATATTTCAAAAAAGGACGGATATCCTTAATTTCTGCGTGAGCACCATCACTAGGGACAGACCCAACTTCGAGATCTGTTTGATGCAGAGCCTCCAGATACTCACTCTTCTTGCGGCTGCGAACAACGACCATCGGGTAATTATGGCGAGTTAGGATAAAGTTTGTCATCAGTCGGGCAATACGGCCATTTCCATCTTCAAAGGGATGAATGCGTATATAACGGTAATGGAATAACGCTGCCAACTCTACAGGTGAGAGTTTTCCTTCTTGCTCAGCCTTGTTATACCAATCTACCAAGTTTGCCATTAGGTAGGGAGTCTCTTCCGGCGAAGCATACTCAAACCTGTCGCCGTATCTTGTAATGACACTATTTGGCCTAGTCTTATACTGACCAGCGTGTATTACATAACTTGTCTGCACGCCACCAGGAAGATTACGAAATACCGTGTAATCTTCACGAAGTAGAGTCTTGTGTAAAGTTCTTATAAAATTTTGAGTCAAAGGAGTTTCTTTCACTCTTGCTTCCTCTGTCATCATACGAAGTCCAACGTTGCTTGCTGTCATCTCTTGTACGTCACGCACATCAGCCTCGCCAATCACTTTACCAAAGAGCAACAAAATTTCCGTCTGACCATAGGTCAGTGTATTACCCTCAATGTGGTTGCTGTTGTAGTTGAAGTCAACTGTAAAACGACGGCTAAGCCTCTCCCTGTCCTTATCAGACAATGGTTGCAGCTCTTGCCATGCAGCCAATGCTTTCTTGATATTTAGGTATTTCATACGCCTCAAAATTTATTATCATGACTGCAAATATATAAAAAACTTTGAATATGGTTATATATATACAACCTTTTCGTGGTTTTTTCGACGTGTCGAATAGTAAAATTGGAGATTTATTGCTCCAATACCCAATTATGTCTATTGGCTTTATTTTGTTCTTTATCTAAAACTATGGATTTGGAATAGCAGGTAAAACAGCCGAACTCATTCCATAATAGCCCAATAGTAAAAAAGCAAGAAGCTGCTTAAAAACAATCGATTATCAGACCGTACATAGTTTTATCAATTTTGTGCATTAACGTTTTCAGCCCGTTGTGTTGTTTGCTTTTTCTTGACATAGCCCGCTATATCAAGAAAAATCTTACGAAAATCCGCTTAATGTAAAGCCAAAGCGCCATGTGGTTTTTATTCGCAAGCACTACGTTTGGTATTGTGCCGGCTGATTTGCAATCTGCCGGAATTGAGTATCAGGATTTATTTAATCCGATTACTTCCTATTTGATGCGTTTGCAAATTATAAAAGTGTCTGCAAAAAAAATTGACGAAGAACCGCTCAATGTAAAAAAATGCAGACCGAATTTTTATAACGATTTTGTTTTAATGTAAACCTGAACTCGGCATAAGAAAAACGTGTCAGCGGCATAAATGTATAGGCTGGAATGTTGACTGTAGTTGACAGCCATAAATACCGGCATGTTTGCCGGTAAAAACTGTGCCGTTTCTGCATCATAAGTGGCCTGTTTTTAGACCGTAAACGATAGGTTAATGATTTGAAACATATACGCATTGTTTTGCTTACAGTTTTCTTTATGGAGATTCTTTCTCTGATTGTTTCTTAATGAAGAATATGTATTTTCCTTTCAGTTTTTTGCCGTTAATTTCTGTGATGCTTTTTATGCAGGCTTATATGGATGAGAACATTTGTGGCAATTTTGTTTTATTGCCGTCAGAAAATAAGTACGGATGTTTTTGATGAAGAATAAAAAAATATTATCTTTGCAGTTAGACAAGTAAGGGCAGAAAACCCGTACATGTCATAACGGCGTGCTGAAAGGCTTACGGCATTATGCCGGACAAAAACGGCAGCACACAGTTGACGAAAAGGGGCGGGGGATGGACAGATGTACTAAGGAGCAGCGGCACAAAAACATGGCCGCCATACATTCGGCAAACACAAAGCCGGAGATGATAGTCAGAAAGTATCTGTTTTCACGCGGATTCAGATACAGGCTGAATCATCCGCGCCTGCCGGGACATCCAGACATAGTGCTGCGCAAATATCGCACGTGCATTTTTGTGAACGGCTGCTTCTGGCATGGACATGAAGGGTGCAAGTATTTCAAGATGCCAAAGAGCAACGTTGACTTCTGGGCAGCCAAGATAAACCGCAACAGGCAGCGCGACAAAAGGGTGCAGCAGGAGCTGGCCGCCATGGGATGGCACTGCATGACGGTGTGGGAGTGTGAGCTGAATACAGACAGGCGTGAACAGACGCTGACGTCGCTCGAATACACCTTGAACCATATATATCTGGGCGACCGCACCGTGAGATACTCTCTGCCGGAAGACGACTGCGGCATGATGGCGGCAGAGACCGGCCCTGAATATGGGGCGGCGGATGATGACGACGGGGCGATGATATAACGCATAGAATTAACAGCTAAACCGGAAACAAGAAAATAAATCTTTACAACTGTATGAGTTAAAAAACTAAATAGCTTACGTTTTAAGTGTAGAATTTGCTAAATTTGCGGCAGAAACAAGTATTGTGTAGATGAAAGATTTTGCGGCTATAGATTTTGAGACGGCCAACGGCGAGCGCAGTTCGGTGTGCAGCGTGGGCGTGGTGGTTGTGCGTGACGGTGAGATTGCCGACACGTTCTACTCGCTTATACAGCCCGAGCCAAATTATTACACCTATTGGTGCAGCAGAGTGCATGGCCTGACGCGCGAAGATACCGAAGAGGCACCGGTGTTCAGCGAGGTGTGGAAGCAGGTGGAGCCGCTCATTGAGGGGCTGCCGCTGGTGGCCCATAACAAAGGCTTTGACGAGGGCTGCCTTAAAGCCGCGTTCAAGGTTTATCAGATGGATTATCCCGACTACTGCTTTTACGATACCCTTGCCGCTGCCCGCAGGGCTTTTCCCTGTGCAGAGAATCATCAGCTGCATACTGTTGCTGCCCTTTGCGGCTACGACCTAACGATGCACCACAATGCCCTTGCTGATGCCGAGGCCTGTGCATGGATTGCAAGAGAGATATTGTGATACTGCAATGTTGTGGCACATATACTGAGAATGAATAAAAGACGGAATAAGAAAACAAGTCGAGTGTGTAATTGCTAAACAAAGAAGAAAAATGAAACCTATTGTAGCCATAGGAGATGTTCACGGTCTTGAAAAATGGAGAAGCATAGTTGATGAGCACGAAGACTGCACAATCGTGTTTCTGGGTGACTATCTTGATCCGTATGAATACATTACGCGCAGGCAACAGCTGGACAACCTGCGTGACATCATAGAACTTAAGAAGCGGCGCATGGACGACGTGGTGCTGCTTCTTGGCAACCATGACCTGCATTATTTCTGCGACAGGGCCCTGCCCGGTTCGCGCTACGACTTTCAGATAGAGAGGTTTGCCGAGGCTATGTTCAACGCCAACATAGAGCTGTTTCAGTATGCCTATCAGCAGGGCAACCGGATATTTACGCATGCCGGCATACAGCACAGCTGGTTTGTAGACGACTTTAAGGGCGACCTTACTCAGCCTATAGCGCATCAGCTGAATAATCCCGAGTCAGTCCAGTTTAACGCCATGTTGCGCCTTGGGCATGCCAGGGGAGGGCGCATAGGCAAAATCGGAGGAATATTCTGGGCAGACATAAGCGAACTGACCGACCCGCTGCATGGATATACGCAGATTGTTGGCCATAACCGCGTTGACGACATTACGGAACGCTGCGGATATAATGACAACAAGATAATCTTCTGCGATTGTCTGCGCAACGGCAAATATTATTATGAGGAATGAGGCTGTAGGCCGTATGAGGCGGTTCTCATGCCTATACAGACAGGCTGTATAGTGTATACAGTATGGGTACAGCCTGAATTTCTCACTTGACATGGATTAAAAACATATAATTCATCGAAAAATTTTTGCTGCTTATGCTGCGGTTTGGCATAAGTGGCATTTATTTTTGCACAAAAATTAAATACTTCGTATGATACTTTCAAACACATATATAAAAAATGAGTCAGCATTAAGAAAATATTTTTTAGGAAATATAAGACTTAATTGGACTTTTGGTTAGGTGATGTCATGGTGTAATTTCTTGATTTCAGACAATATTGGCAGGATAATGATGCCGTTGAGGCAGTTTCTGTGATTATATCCGTATGTTGCGGGGCTTTGTTATTTGCATAATGATAAGCTTATGCTTAGAAGAAGCGATAGGTTTTGTTTTGGGGTAAGATATTGTTTGCAATCGAAAGAAATGGGTGGGCTGTGGGTTTTTGTTTCTTATGAATAAGCATGTTTGGCGTACACAGGCTGCAGTATTGTCTGCATGGTTGTGGGCACGGGCATGTTGCGGTTTACATTTTTTGTACGTTGCGGCTTATAGCTTGGCGTATAAATAATAAATAGCTGGCTGTTGTTGATGCTGTGTTGCCGGTGTCAGCCGTTATTGTTACGGCTGATGTCGGTTGTGTATTGATATTAGAACCAAAAAATAAATAGACAATTAATTATGACAAAAGACCTATTCGACAAGTATATATGGCTTGTTGATGTAATTTACCGCTCGCGAAAAATAACGTTTGAGGAAATCAATGAGCGGTGGCTCAGGTCGAGCCTGAGCGACGGGCAGGACATACCTTTAAGGACATTCCACAACTGGCGTGCGGCCATAGAACAGATTTTCGACATAAACATTGAATGCAACAGAAAAGGAGGCTACTATTATTACATCGAGAATGTAGACGACTTGGAAAACAACGGGTTGCGAAACTGGCTGCTGAACACCTTTTCGGTTAATAATCTGCTTGTAGACGGGCATAACCTCAACAAGCGCATCTTGTTTGAATATATGCCTTCGGACAAAGTGCATCTCGAAAAGATTCTTGAAGCCATGCGCGACGGCCATGAGGCACGGCTCGAATATAGGTGTTACTGGTGTGAAGAGACAGGATATTATACTTTTAGACCTTACTGCGTAAAATTGTTCAAGCAGCATTGGTATGCAGTGGGGCAGTGTGTCGAATGTGGTTCTATACGCACATTTGCGTTAGACCATATAATAGATATGCACATCACCGACAAGGAGTTTGTCTATCCCAGGGACTTTAACCCGGAGAAGTTTTTTGAAGACAGCTTCGGCATAGTTATAAGTGACGACAATCCGGTAAAAATCCGCCTGAAGGTGTATGGCATGCATGCGTCGTATATGCGCTCCCAACCTTTGCATCATTCGCAGCAGGAAGTTGAGACTGCCGAAGGTTACTCGGTGTTTGAGTATTATATGCGCCCTACGTGCGACCTGATACAGGAGATATTGTCGCGCGGCTCGGATGTAGAGGTGGTGTCTCCCGAAAGTTTCCGTAAAAAAGTTGCAGAAGTGATACGCAGGATGGCCGGAAGATACGATGGTGATTCATAATTGGCTACGCCGAACCACGTTTCACAATTTTTTCCGCCATGAAATGAGGTGATGAATCTCTGACATGGCGGAAACTTTCTTATTAAGGATGAAGAGCTAAGAAACATGGTTTGTTTTAATTAAATTGTGAAACGCAGTTCAGTGCAGCCAATTATAAATTATGAAACGCAGTTCAGCGCAGCTAATTATGAATTGTTCTTTTGCATTCTTCTTTCGATTTGTATTCACGTTTCGTTTTAATGTTGTATCTTTGTCAGCGAATTCGCGATGAATATACAGGAAATTTCTGATTTATATGCCAAGTCGCCGCAGGTTGCGGCACTGGTCAGGTTGCTGGAAGACAAGTCAGTTCCGACCGTATTCCTGCAGGGACTTGTTGCGTCTGCCGCTCCAATGATGTTTGCGTCTGCCGCACGCCGTGTCAGTCCTATGTGTCTTTTTGTTCTTAACGATGCCGAGGAGGCCGGCTATTTTTATCACGACCTTACACAGATAATGGGCAACACAGACGTGTTGTTCTTCCCATCATCTTATCGGCGTCAAGTGAAGTACGGACAGCGCGATCCGGCCAGCGAGATATTGCGCACCGAGGTGCTCAGCCGCTTGTCGGCGCCGCTTGAGGGCCATCCTCTTTATGTGGTTACATGTCCTGAGGCGTTGAGCGAGCTTGTTGTGTCGCGCAAAAAACTTGACGAACGCACATTGCTGCTGCGCACAGGCGACACGCACGACGTTATACAACTGGAAAGAACGCTGCGCGACTTTGGCTTCATAGAGGTTGACTATGTTTACGAGCCGGGCCAGTTTGCCCTGCGCGGAAGCATTCTCGACGTGTTCTCATATAGCAGCGAATATCCTTTCCGTATCGACTTTTTCGGCGATGAAATAGACTCTATACGCACCTTTGAAGTGCAGAGCCAGTTGTCGCGCGACAAGCGCGAGCGCATAGAGATAGTGCCCGAGCTGGCAACGCTGACCGACGAGAAAGTGCCGTTCATGCGCTTTCTGCCTGAAGACACCGTCATTGTGGCTAAAGACATTCTGTATGTGCGCGACGTCATAGACCGCACCTATCATGACGGCTTTTCGCAGCAGGCTAAGAAAGAACGTCTCGAGGGACTGACCGAGATGGAGCAGCAGGCCGTGATGAAGGAGCTTAGGGCCGACTCAATGCTGATAAGCGGAGCACGCTTTATGACCGATGCTTCTGGTTTCAGACGTATGGAGATGGGCATCAAGCCGACGGGCACACCGGCGGCAACGCTGAAGTTTGACATGACGCCTCAGCCGCTGTTCCATAAGAACTTCGATCTGCTGACAAAGGCTCTTGAAGATTATATGCTGCGGGGATATAAACTCTATATCCTTGCCGACAGCGCCAAGCAGAACGAACGCCTGAAGGACATCTTCACCACGCTGGCAGACGAAGGCAAAGCCGGAAGGATAGAGTTTTTGCCTGTTGACAAGACTCTGCATGAAGGATTTGCCGACAACAGTATGCCGGCATGCTTCTTTACCGACCATCAGATATTCGACCGCTTCCACAAATACAGTCTGCGCTCTGACGCCGCACGCAGCGGCAAGATGGCGCTCACCATGAAAGAGTTGCAGGAGATGGAGCCGGGCGACTATATCGTGCATGTGGATTTCGGCATCGGACGCTTTGCCGGACTGGTGCGTGTGCCGGCAGGCAACAGCTATCAGGAGGTGATACGCATCATTTATCAGAACAACGACAAGGTGGACGTGAGCATCCACTCGCTCTACAAGATATCAAAATACAAGCGCCGCGACAGCGAGACTCCGCCACGCCTGAGCACACTCGGCACAGGTGCATGGGACAGGCTGAAGGAGCGCACCAAGAAGAAGATAAAGGACATTGCGCGCGACCTTATAAAGCTATATGCGGCGCGCCGACACGAACAGGGCTATGCCTTCAGTGCCGACTCGTTTATGCAGCATGAGCTTGAAGCCAGTTTTATATATGAGGACACGCCCGACCAGCTGAAGGCCACTAACGATGTTAAGGCCGACATGGAGAGCCGCAGGCCTATGGACAGGCTTGTTTGCGGTGACGTAGGCTTTGGCAAGACCGAGGTGGCTGTGCGTGCTGCATTTAAGGCAGCTTGCGATTCTAAGCAGGTGGCAGTACTTGTGCCTACAACTGTTTTGGCTTATCAGCATTATCAGACATTCTCAAAGCGACTGAAGGATTTTCCAGTGCGTGTTGATTATCTGTCGCGCGCACGCAGCGCAAAGAAGACCCGTGAGGTGCTGGCTGACCTTGCCGACGGCAAGATTGACATCATTGTCGGCACGCACAAGTTGATAGGCAAGAGCGTGAAGTTTAAAGACCTAGGACTGCTCATAATAGACGAGGAGCAGAAGTTTGGTGTGGCAACAAAGGAGAAACTGCGCAAGATGAAAGTGAACGTAGACACGCTGACCATGTCGGCAACGCCGATACCGCGCACGCTGCAGTTCTCGCTGATGGGTGCGCGCGACATGAGTATAATGCAGACTCCGCCACCCAACCGCTATCCTATATGCACCGAGCTGCACACCTTTGACAAGGAAGTGATAGCTGATGCAATAAACTTTGAGATGAGCCGCAACGGACAGGTGTATTTCGTTAACGACCGCATAAGCAACCTGCCTGAGCTTGCCGCCATGATACGTAAGTATGTGCCCGACGCGCGTGTGGCCATCGGTCACGGACAGATGAAGCCCGAGGAACTCGAGAAGATCATAATGGACTTCATGAACTATGAATACGACGTGCTGCTGTCTACCACCATCGTTGAGAACGGCATTGACATAAGCAACGCCAACACCATAATTATCAACGATGCTCACCGCTTCGGACTGTCTGACCTTCATCAGATGCGAGGCCGTGTCGGCCGTGGCAACCGCAAGGCATTCTGTTATCTGCTTGCTCCGCCTAAGTCGGTGCTTACGCAGGAGGCCCGTCGCCGGCTTGAGGCTCTCGAGACATTCTCTGAACTTGGCAGCGGATTTAACCTGTCGATGCAGGACCTCGACATCCGCGGAGCCGGCAATCTGCTTGGAGCCGAGCAGAGCGGATTTATGGAAGACCTTGGATATGAGACTTATCAGAAGATATTGAATCAGGCCGTAACCGAGCTGAAGAACGATGAGTTCAGCGATATGTATGAGGACGAGATGGCCGAGGGCAAGACATTTACGGGTGACGACTTTGTTGAGGACTGCGCCATTGAGAGCGACCTCGAGATGTATCTGCCCGACCAGTATGTGCCTAGCAGCAGCGAGCGTATGCTCCTTTACCGTGAACTTGACAACATTCAGACTGATGCCGACCTCGACGCTTACCGTTCTCGTCTTGTCGACCGTTTTGGTCCTGTGCCTCACGAGGGCGAGGAACTTATGCATGTTGTTCCGCTGCGCCGTATAGGCAAGCGTCTTGGCTGTGAGAAGATCATCTTGCGTCAGGGGCAGATGCGCATGCAGTTTGTGAGCAACCCCATGAGCGCATATTACCGTAGCAACGTGTTCGACACTGTCTTAAACTATATCGGTCATAATCCGCGGACATGCAATCTGAAGGAAGTGGCCGGCAAGCGCATGATGATGGTTATGGGCATTAATACCGTTGGCGAAGCCGTAAAAAAACTGCGTGAGATAGAAGGGTTTAAGTGAAGAACTAAGAGTGAAGAACGAAGAATTCAATAGCTTTGCCGTATAGATTTTATTGGCAATTACTATGCATTTGAATTGACTAACGTCGAGCACTGTTTCTTTGTTCTTCACTCTTCGTTCTTCACTTTATTTATTCTGTGTTTCATTGTTCTCAGTGCGCTGTATGATATGCCGGTGGTTAGCATAATTTCGTCGTTGGTTTTGCCTTTGTTAATCATTATCAGCAGGAAAATGTTATACGGAGTCAGCTTTTTGTAGTTACGCTCTATACTTTCTATGGTTTTAGGGTCTATAGTCCTGTAATATTCAATCACGGCCTCATAGTCGTCCTTTTTCCATGTTATGGTCTTACCTCCTTTTTCCAGTTCATCGTAAAGCATGCGTCCGTGGCCGAGAATCGTCATTCTCCTTTCTTTCAGACTCTCAATTTTCTTGTTCAGTTTCTCTATTTCCTTTTCGTTCTTGTCTTTCTCCTTGTCGAGTTCGCTTATCTTCTGTCTGTATTGTTCCGTCGTTCTGCTTATGTCCTCAATTTGTCGTTTTGTCGCATTTCTTCTTCTGCGGTTATATGCAAGCATGGATATCATTACAGCCGCAGCCACAACCATTACGGCTGATATGGCAATCACGAGCCTGTTTTGGGCTTGCTCATCAGCCGCCTTTCTTTCGGCATTGTTTTGCAGACTGAGCATGTGTTCTGTCTGCTGCTTAGTCTTTATGCTGTCTTTTGTGGCCAAAGCCCTTTCTTCAAGTTCAGACGCCTCTTTATATTTTCCCTCTTCTTTTTTAAGGTCAGCCATCCACAACAGCACTTCTGCCTTAAGTTCAAGTCCGTTAGTGGTTAGTGCGTCGTTCAGCAGTTGCCATGCCTTCCGGTTCTCTCCTCTTTCAAAATAAATTGAGCCTATGATATAATATGCGTGCGCATTTGGCTTAATTTCCAAAGACTTTTTCGCATAAAGGATAGCTTCGTCATATAGCCCTTTATTCACAAAGCCGATGCTGATGTTTGTCAGAACCTCTAATTTGTCGTTTTTGTTAAGATACTTTATGTAAGGAATTGTTTTTTGAGAATATACTAGGCAGCTATCAATCTTCCCCATACAATTAAATGCTGCGTTAATCTTATTCATTGATAAGGCGATAAGAATTTTGTTGTTAGCTTTTCGGGCTGTTTGAAGAGCCTTTTTTGCATAGCTTAGTCCGGTTTGATAATTGCCGGTGTCGATATTTATAAAAGATAAGTTGATGTATATTTTCGTAATGAAGTTAAGGTCGCTTGTTCCTTTGGCCAAGTGTTCCGCTTTTTTTATTAAGTTTATGCCTTCGCTTTTGTTTCCCCTCTGATAGCATGTTATGCCTTTATAATAATATGCCTTGGCCAGTAAAATCTTGTTGTTGTTTTCTTCATAGAACCTTATGCTTTCATTAATCAAGGAGTCTGAATCGGTTTGTTTGTCGAGACAAAAATTTGCTTGCGTCATCAGCAAGTCGTAATATGCTTTGTTTTCATTGTTTAGCCTGTTGACATTTATGTCCGACAGGTTATTCATGGCAAGTTCATATTTCTCCTTTTCAAGCAGTCTTTCTATTTCCGACAGCTTTTCATGTGTGTCGTTGTCGTTACTGCAATTTGTTAATATTAAAACGGATAAAATAAGGCAGAGTATAATTTTTGTCATTGCTTCAGAATTTTGATTAAAGGTATGAAAATAATACCAATCGAGCAAGAAAAATGAACGTTTTATCATTGCATCGTGTTACATTTTTAGTTTGACAAATGCTGTAATATGGGTGCTAAAGTGTTGATGTGTAATGCTTTATGCCTAAATGAAAAATGTAACACACCCGAAAAGATAAGCCGAAAAAGTTTGGATGTAATTTTGGATAACACTAATTTTGGAAGTAACGAAATTATTAAAAAAAGTATTATGAAAAAAATCATCATGTTATTTATGCTTTTGGCTGTAATGACATCAGCCGGGGCGCAGAACGCATCAAATGCGGAAAAGTTTTACGACAGATTGTTGACTGATTTTGCAGTTGTTAGCGGAACTAAGTGTAATGGCGTCACGCTGCTTTCGCCAAGTGTAAATTTAGGCTATAAACTCCTTCCGCGTATGTCTTTGTTCCTGCATACGGAAACGCTGTATGGGCATTATGACGAACTGAAAAGCTACGCAAGGACACAAGTTTACGGAGGTGGAGTAGGGTATACTTTATGGAAAGCAGATGCCGTGTCTATCGAAGTGCGTGGCACGGTGGCAGCAGGACTTAGTTCTGAATGGAAAAATGTTATATACGACGCTGCGCTGATGATGAAATTAGGGCGCGGAAAAATACACATGAACGTCGGTGTCGGATTCCGCCATATCAGTTCGCGCACAGCCGGCATAGACAATTATAATGGTGCCAACTTCATATTGGGCTTCGGTATTTAGGTTTGCTTTAGGTGCTAAAAGACCGGTTATTGAAAAAGGCACTGAAAATCGTAACTAAATCATATTATTTTGTTTAACGCGTGTCTGTAATTGCAATATAGCTAAACCGAATTGTAAGCAAAACCATGCGTAAATGTTTTAAATCATTAACCTATCGTTTATGCATCGTAACTCGGCCACTTTTACCTCAAAAGTGGCCGAGTTTTTAGTCGTAATCCTATGACTTTTTTTATGCTATCCATAAGGTTATTGTTAAAGCCATGAACGAAAGGATTGCGGTTAAGATGTTTTTAGGTACACATTATTCCGATTTTGCATTAAGATTATCTTAACCCTGCAGGTCTCATTTCACAATAACGCTCATACCACTGCTTTCTGGCCGGCGTATCTATTGGAGTACACATACTGATTACACAATTAGTAGTCAAATCATCAGCAAGGGCAAGTATGATATTCGACAGTTCGATTGTGTCTTCAAATTCTTTGCCTTCAGGACAAAACAGGCGTTGCCGCTTAATCTCCTCATAACCATAAATTGCACCCATAATATTGCCCGTAATTGAGCCAGTGGAATCACTGTCGCCGTTGTGATTGACAGAAGCCATAATGGCGTCATGTATACTGTCTATGTGTCTGATGGTGCAGAAAAGAGATATAGCCCAGGCTTCTTCGCCGGTCCATCCTTCTCCCAATTCTTCTATTGCTTTAATATCTTCAATGTCTGACTGTGACAGACTGATAGCTTTTCTGGTTAAATCGGATAGATATAGTTTGTCTTTTTCATATTTACCTATAAACACATCATTAAGAGTTTTGATTGTGCCTTCTGCTATTTCGCAGATACTCTCTTTTGCCTCTTCAGGCGACAGTGGTACCAATCTGAATATCAGTTCTGTCATCATACCGGCAGGAAGAAAACCCAACGGATGCTTATGGGTAACCTCTGCTATATATGCTCCGGCCTCAAACATTCTTTTTATTGAGTATGAGCATCTGCCGTTTCTTGCCATATCGCATGCAAGCAAAAGTCCCATAGGTGCCACACGCATTATGCCGCCACACCCCTTGCTGTTATTTTTGACATCTCTAAGGTTTAGTAAATTTTCACAGGCATTCATACATGTAGTCCCCGGTGCACGTCTGTGAGCCATCTCAGGCAAATCTCTAATCCATGTGAAAGGACGGATGTTATAGTCGTGTTTATCTGTCTGAGTGAAATACCAGTCGATGTAGGCATTTCTCATATAGGTTTCAGGTATGCCGCCAATACCTCTCATACAGCCGCGAGTGATGCCCCTCAGCATGCCGTTAGCCGTAAATAGAGTCATTTGGGTGTCGTCGCTTACTTCAGCTTTGCCATTTTTGTTAAGTTCAAATGTTGTGATTCCTTCAGGGCCATATTTATTCAAAATACTTCTTCGGCTCATGAATTCGACAGAATACCCAAGAGCATCTCCTGCAGCACCACCCATCAGCGAACCGCGTATATAGTCATTAATGCGTTGATAGTCGAATTTCCTATTGTCATCTTCGTCGGTGTTTATGAGTTTTATAAAATTCTCAATAAAACCTTCTTGCTCTTCAGTTTCAGGGATTCTTCTATAAGCAGACTTGGGCATCCTGGCAAAATTATTGCGCAAGATTTCAAGAGTTTCTTTCAGTGTCTTTATTTTTAATCTTCTGGCCAGATAGCAGGCTATTATTACACCCGTTCTGCCAACGCCACCATGACAGTGAATATAGATAAAGCTGTCGTCCTTCTGTTTTAATTCATCAATTTTGTTTAAAAGCGGAATAACGCTTTCTGCTGATTCAGGAATACTGCAATCCTTTATAGGAAAACGATAATAAGTTGCATCATTCGGGAGCAGGCAATCGTATGGTTGCATTTCTTCCTCTTCTGTCAAATCAATAAAATGTCTGACTCCGAAATGGATAAGGTGCTTGATCTTCTCTTCTGCATGTTCTTTGTTTTTGTCACCGGGATATTCACCTGCATATAATGCTCCGTTACCTCCGTTAACTTCATAGGATTGATATAACGGACGATTTATAAAGTCTAAAAACCTATCATTTATATCCAGTAAATCGTGAGGAAGTAAGTTACGGCATTTATTTACAATCTCATCAGGTAACATATGCCAGCTAATTGTGAATGGGTTTTCTACAGTGGCGATGGATGAAGTCATACATCCTATGGTATCAGAGTCTCCACCCATGGATATTGCTAGTCGGATAGCTTTTTCAGCACTGTTAGGTGCTTGCAGATACGCCATTATGGCAATGGGCACACTTCCTTGGCAGGTTACGTCAAATCTGTAGTCGTCTCTAATATCCTTTAAATCAATATCAAGATTATATCCAAAATTGTCCTCAACATAACGTTTAATCTTGTTTGCCACATCAAATCGCTCGGTACGTTTAAGATATATGCATGCGGCAATAGCCTGGGCACCTTTAATTCCTTCGGGATGATTGTGGGTTACAGAAGCTGTGATGCGGGCAAGTTGTAAGGCCTCCTCCAAAGAATTGGCATACATTCCAACTGGACTTACTCTCATGGCAGATCCATTGCCGAAACTTCCGTATGGTTGGGGATTATTAGAATTCAGCCACTTGCGAAACATTCCGCCATAGCCGGCATAATGATATTTGCGGCCTAACCGCTGCATACATTCTATGAGCTTGGCTTCTGTATGGTTAGCGTCTGTCATCAGCCACTCGGCTACAGCGAGAGTCATCACTGTGTCGTCAGTGAAGCGACTTCCTCGTGGTATCAGTTCAAAGTCTTCAGTCTTTATGTTATGCCATTCGCGTGTGGAACCAACGATGTCGCCGACAATTCCACCTAAGATTTTAATGTTATACATATTTTGTCCTCCTAAAATTCAAGTCTAAATCCTTTTTGTTTCAGTTCAGTATATTTTTTATTATTAAAACGATATTTTACGGGTATTCTTGATGGCGTGTTGGCAGGACGCTTCTCTGCTTCTATAAGTAGGCCTAATTTTAGCATCTTATTGTAGAAGTTGCGTCTGTCAAATTTAACTTCCAGAATAGCTTCATAAAGGTTTTGCAGTTCACCCATAGTAAAGACATCGGGGAGAAGTTCGAAACCTATCGGCTTGAAACAGATACGCTCTTTCAATGTTGATATAGCCTTACGGAGTATTCTGTCGTGATCAAAGGCAAGACTCGGAATCTCATTATACGAAAACCAATGTGCTTTGGCAGCATCATCTCCGCCTTTTACTTCAGCCATCTTGACCAGTGCGTAGTAAGCAATGGTGATTACTCTTTCTCTTGGGTCGCGGTCAACATCAGAAAATGTGTAGAACTGTTCAACGTTTGCATCTTTTAATCCTGTTTCTTCTTCAAGTTCACGCATAGCGCACTCTTCTGCTGTCTCGTCCATCTTCATGAAACCTCCTGGAAATGCCCAATCGCCTTTATACGGTTCTATACCTCTTTGAATGAGTAATACCTTGATGCTTACACCGTCAAAGCCAAATATCACGCAGTCGGTTGTGACCGCTGGATGTGGATATTGGTATTGATAATTTAATTCTTCCATATTGCTTTGCGTTAATTTTACGCAAAGATATGGCATTGTTTTTATATGACAAAATTTTTTGTGTTAAAATTACGCAATAATTCATTTGTTATTATATAAGAGAATATAGAACTAGACAAGAAGAGAATGCGATGAATAACATATGTACTATACGTAAAGCCTTGATATGATGTGAATTATATATGTGGTGTTGAGAATGTTATGAAAATGAAATGCTTTTTTATAGGTTTTATATTTGACAGCAGATAATCTGCAGCAGTCTAAAAAACTCCCCGTAAACACCCTGCTGTGCTTACGGGGAATAGAATATGATAATAAAGATTTTGTTATTCTGCCGTCTTCTTCATAAACTTTCTTACAGGTCTGTCGGCGTTGTTGCTGCCGTCAGCACGTGTTGAAGGCGAGTAGTCAGGATAAGAGTAGCCATACCAGCTGTCCCAGCCCCATTCGAAGTCACCCCAGTTAGGTGATGACGTCTTGCGCAGCCTGAACTGCATTGGGTCGCCATATTCGCCTATGATAGTTCCGCTGAACCAGCTTTCAGATAGCGAGTAGTCGTATATTGTGAAGTAGGTGTCGTCCTCGCGTGAGTAAATTTCGATGTTGCGGTTGTTCACTCTCCATTCTATGTGGCTTGCGAAATAGTCCCACGGAGCATCGCTGTAATAGTCAATCCAGTAGCCTGTGCCCGAAGCATATTCGTAAGGATCCTTGTCAAAGGCCAGGATTGAGTAAGAAGAGTAGTAGGTGTGTCCGTTCCACTCGCTCGTTACGTACATGTCGCCTTCCCAAACGCCCCACAGTGTGTCGGCTATGTATTCGTCGTCGTCGCAGCTTACGAATGTCAATGACATGGCTGCCATCATTATCATAGCAAGGATAGATGTAAACTTTTTCATAATATATCGCTTTAAATTATTAATATTCTGTTTTGCTGTTTTAAATATTCTGTTGCAAATATAATTCATTGTGTCTGCCTGTGCAAGCATAAATCCATATTGTTTTTAGGAATTTCCCTATTTTTATGTTACCAAAAGCCTACTTTCATAGATGAATCGTGCCGTGAGAGACGCGCAGAAGTGAGGGCGCGATAACGGCAGAAGGCTTTATAGTCCGGTGTAGAGCGAGATAGTGGGGAGTAAGTTTTTAAAGCTCCGTTTAATTTAGTATCTTTGCATTCGTGCAGAATAATAAACAGACTGAAGGATGAAAAACAAGAAACACTTGATTATGGCAGCAGCCCTTATGGCTGCCCCGGTGTGCGCACAGGCGCAGGCCGTACACGAAACAATGAAGGTGAACATTGAGCGCGGGCGCATTGATGCCGTTACGGGCATAGTATATTCGCAGATTACATCGGCATCAGACAACCGCACGCTGCAGATGACTCTGCTCGTGCCGTGTACGGACAAGCCAAAACCGGCCATAATATATTATCCCGGCGGCGGATTTCTTTCGGCAGCACACGACAGATATGTAGAGATGCGCATGGCTCTGGCTGAGGCCGGCTTTGTGGTGGCATCAGTAGAGTATCGCACCGTGCCCGACATGTTTCCGGCTTTGCTGGTCGACGGCAAGTCGGCCGTCCGCTATCTTCGTGCCCATGCCCGTCAGTTTGGCATCGACCCTCAGCGCATAGGCGTGATAGGCGATTCGGCAGGAGGCTATCTTGCACAGATGGTAGGTGTTACGGGCGGCGACAAGGAATATGATCAGGGCGACTATCTCGACCAAAGTTCGGATGTGCAGGCCGCAGCGACAATTTATGGCATAAGCAACCTGATGAACATAGGCGAGGGGTATTCAAAGGAGATACAGGACATACACGCATCGAAGGCCGTTACCGAGGCGCTGCTCGTTCATGGCACTGCTTTTGCCTCTTATCCTGGCGCAAGCATTCTTAGCGATACGGCAAAGGCCATGAAGGCAAGTCCGATGGGGCATATACGCAAGGGACTGCCTCCGTTCCTGATAATGCACGGCACGGCAGACGCACTGGTGTCGCCTGTGCAGAGCAGGCAGCTGTATGACGCGCTGAAGAAAGCAGACAACGACGTAAGCTATGTAGAGGTTGAAGACGCCGGGCATGGCGACATGTACTGGTTTCAGCAGCCTGTCATCGACCGCGTGGTTAGATGGTTTAAGGAGAAACTTGCAGAAAAATAATATTTTGTGAATTAAGAAAATCAAAGGGGGCGTTTTTTGAGCGAATCAAAAAACGTCCCCTTTGATTGTTTATGGTGTCTTTGTTAGGATGATAATCAACGAGACAAACGTTCCGGCTGATTTGCGCGGGTGTTGTTGTGCGTAGCTGAGAATCTGCCGGAATTAAATATAACAACCGAAAATCAGAGCGGCTAATTTTCTGATCTATCGCCAGCTCATAAATAATTTTGTAGTTTCGGCATCATGATGGTCGAAGAACAGACTTTTGCCTGTGTCGAGTGTGGCTATCTCTGCCATTTCTTCGTCTGAAAGTTCAAAGTTGAAGATGTCGAGATTCTGCTTCATGCGCTCTATGTGAACAGACTTCGGTATTATTATCACGCCACGCTGAATCAGCCAGCGCAATGCAATCTGTGCCACGCTCTTGCCGTGACTGTTGCCTGTCTTTGTGAGAGTTTCGTTGCTGAACAGATTGTTGCGGCCTTCCGCAAGCGGACCCCATGACATGATGTGTGTGCCGAACTCTTCCATTATCTTCTGTGCTTCAGTCTGCTGATTGAACACATGCGTCTCAACCTGATTGACCGCAGGCACAATGTCGACGTTGCTGGCCAGGTCGATAAAGTGGTCGGGATAAAAGTTGCTCACGCCTATGGCGCGCAGCTTGCCCTCTCTGTAGGCATCCTTGAGTGCCCTGTAGGCTCCGTAGCGGTCGCAGAATGGCTGATGAAGAAGCATCAGGTCAATGTAGTCGGTCTGCAGCTTGCGCAGACTCTCGTCTATCGATGCTTTTGCCTTTTCGTAGCCGTAGTTGGATATCCACACCTTGCTCACGATGAAAATGTCCGACCGGTTAATTCCGCTGTTCTTCACGGCACGTCCCACACCTTCCTCGTTGTGGTAGGCCTGTGCCGTGTCAATCATCCTGTAGCCTGTTTTCAGTGCGTCGCTAACGCAACGTTCACATTCGTCGGGCGAAACCTGATATACGCCGTAGCCTATCTGTGGCATCTCTATTCCGTTGTTCAGTTTTATTGTCTTCATGTTACCTTCGTTTTTATGTTTAGCAAAATGTTTCTTTCACCTTGCAAAGTTAGCAATAAATAACTGAGTGAAGAGGATATGGATTACGGATAGATTAACCACTTTTACAGACTTTTTTAATCACTCTTTGAGACGTCGGCTGCATAGCCGTTTCAGCTGTGTCTGCCGGCAACGTGAAGGCATGCGCTGCCTATGGCCTTTGCTTCTCGGTTATTGCCACCTTTATCACTCCGTCAAGCCTGTTTTCAAACGTGCGGTAGGCCTCTTCAATCTCGTTTAGCGGATAGCGGTGGGTTATCAGCGGGGTGGTGTCGATGCGGCCTTCGGATATCAGACGCAGAATTTCGTCGCAGTCGCAACCGTCAACGCCGCCTGTCTTGAACGTAAGGTTCTTGCCGTACATATCGGGCAGGGGCAGTGTCTGCGGCTTGTCGTAAAGAGCCACAACGGTAACTATAGCATTGGGACGTGCGCATCGCCATGCCAGTTCGAAAGTGTCGTCGGCTCCTGCCACTTCAATCACTCTGTCGGCGCCGCCGTGACTGCTGTTGGCTCTTACAAAGGCTTCGGCGTCTTCGGGCTTGGTTACGAGTACATCGGGATAATGACTTCGTACAAAACGGATGCGCTCGTCCGACTTCTCGCAGACGATTATGCGCCGTGGCTTATGGAGCATGGCGCACAGCAGGGTGCATATGCCTGTCGGACCGGCACCTATTATCATTACTGTGTCGTCTGATGTAATTTCGGATATGCGTGCTGCCCAGAATCCTGTGGCAAGTATGTCGCCTGTGAAGAGTGCCTGCTCGTCTGTTACGTTGTCGGGTATGCGGTTGAGTCCGTTGTCGGCGTGCGGCACTCTTACATATTCTGCCTGTCCGCCGTCTATGCGGCAACCTAACGCCCAGCCTCCGTCGGGGTCTTCGCAGTTGTTCACGTAGCCGTGCTTGCAGAAGAAACATTCGCCGCAGAATGTTTCAACGTTCACCGTAACGCGGTCGCCCGGCTTAACGTTTCTTACTTCAGCTCCCACCTGCTCAACTATGCCCACCATCTCGTGGCCAACGGTTATACCGGGCACGGCCCTCGGCACGCTGCCGTGCTTTATGTGCAAGTCGCTTGTGCAGATGCTTCCGAGGGTTACGCGCACAATGGCGTCGCGCGCGTCTTTAATTTGCGGCATGGGTTTTTCTTTAAGTTCAAACCGTCCGCGCTCTATGTATGTGTATGCTAACATCGTTTTGCTTGGTTTTATGGTTATATTAAATATGTTTCGGTATGTAATGAGTCAGGATAAAGCCCGGTTGCCGCATTGCTGGCCACAGGTTATTCCTCTTTAGCATTGAAGAAGGCGTCGAGCACTTCGGCAAATATGTCGCCTGGCGATATGCTGTCAAACAGCTGCATGCATGTGCGCAGCTTCAGCACGTCGATTTGTGAGCCCATAAGTCTTCGTATTGTGGTGCGGCTTTTGTGTTCGAGCAGTGCGGCTGATATTTCGCGCAGTCGCGCTCCGAGCAGCGGGTGTGCCAGATATGCGCGTGCTTCGCCGGTGCCGTCGAGTCCGTAATATTCAGAGTTGTAGCTGTGTCCAAGACCTTTCTGCTGCGGAAATATGTACCATATCCAGTGGCTACGCTTGCCTCCGCTGCGTATTTCGCTCAATGCTGTTGCGTATTCAGTTTCCTGTGCATCGACGAATCTTTGCAGATTATATTCATTTTCGTTCATGGCATTATGTTTATTTGGTTTGTATGTCTTGTTCCTTGTTTTTGGAATGCTATGCGCGGGGTGCCGTCGGCAACGTAAATTGTGCCGCATCTTATGAATCCTTCTTTCTCCAGGATACTGATCATCGTGGAGTTAAGTTCGTGAGTGTCCACCCTCAGGTTGCCTTTGTCAAGGGCAAACCTTATGGCAAGCAGTGCTATGCCGCCTATGGTGCCGTCAGACGCAAGTCGGTGTATCACGTTATAAGGCTCGTCGTCGGGCCATTGACCGTTGTATATCTTGGCATAAGTAGGTTCGGGCGACGGGCGCATGCAGAAGCATGCCACAATGCGGCCGTTGAGGCATATCAGATAGAAACACCCGTCGGCAACATCACTCGCCACGGTCTGTTTCTGCGGATAGCCGTTAGTCCACTGCACGTTGTTGCCGTTGCGGCGCATATATTGCCGCGCCTTGTCGAATATATCGTTTATCTGTGGCCACAGATTTTCAAATTCCTCTTTGCGGCACAGCTTTATCTGTGGTCTTGTGTCTTTTGTAACGGCAGAGCCGTCGTGTTTTGCATATTGTTTCATATCAGGCTTTTGGCACATATAGTTTTTTTAATGACATACAAAGATAGTGAAAGGCGAGAGCAAAGTCAAATAAAAAACATAGTTTTTTGAATTTTGTCTTGGCCGAGCCGCCTCCTATCTTATTTAAAGATAGTGAAAGGCGAGAGCAAAGTCAAATAAAAAGCGCAGTTTTTTGAGTTTTGTCATAGCTGCGCCGCCTTATTTTTAGTATGCCTGCCGTCGTTTGTAAATATTCCTGTATTACGGAAACAGATATAAAGGTATTTTTGACTTTGTGCAATTACATAAATATTTCAAAAAACTTCTTCAAAGGATGTGGGATATTCAAAACTTTTGTGTAAGTTTGCAGAAGATAAAAATATCATGCCAAAAGTTTACTGATAAACAGTTGTCGCAGCGTTTGGCATAAAGTTTGTAGAAGATTTTATATATAAACCGATAAAAACAAAAGATGAAAACAGTTTATGATTTCACTGTCAAGGACAGAAAAGGAAAAGACGTATCGTTAAAGGAGTATTCCAACGAGGTGCTGCTGATTGTAAACACAGCAACAAAGTGCGGATTCACACCGCAGTATGAGGAGTTGGAGAAACTTTATGAAAAATATCACAGCCAGGGATTTGAGATTCTCGATTTCCCCTGCAACCAGTTCGGACAGCAGGCTCCGGGCACAGACGAGTCTATACATGAGTTCTGCAAGCTGAACTATGGCACAGAGTTCCCCCGCTTTAAGAAACTGAAGGTTAACGGAGAAGACGCAGATCCTCTGTACAAATATCTTACAAGCCAGAAGGGCTTTGCCGGATGGGACATGAGCCATCCTATAGCTCCGATTCTTGACGATATGCTGTCAAAGGCAGATCCCGACTATAAGAGCAAGGCAGACATCAAGTGGAACTTCACAAAGTTCCTTGTTGCCAAGAACGGTGTAGTTGTGGCACGTTTCGAGCCTACAGAGAAGATAGAGAACATAGAGAAGCAGATTGAAGAACTGTTGAAGAAATAAAAACATATACATTCATATTTGTATAAGATGAAATGAAAAGCCAATGATATAGCGCGGTGCAACCTTATGGGGCATGGTGGTGTATTGTTGGCTTTTCTTTGTCTTTTAAAAAAACTATAAATTAATATGGAAAACGCAGAGAGAGTGAGCTGCCTTATCATAGGCAGCGGTCCGGCAGGATATACGGCTGCGATATATGCAGCACGTGCTAACCTGAATCCGGTAGAGTATTGCGGTCTGCAGGTTGGCGGACAGCTGACACAGACTACAGTGATAGAGAATTTCCCCGGCTATCCCGAGGGTGTTGACGGCAATCAGATGATGTTGGATTTGAGGCAGCAGGCAGAGCGCTTCGGTACAGACTTGCGCGACGGCGTTATCGTTAAGGCCGACCTGAGCGAGGCTCCTTACAAGCTGACAACAGACGACGGACATGTTATTGCTGCCGACACTGTGATCATTGCCACAGGTGCTTCGGCAAAATATCTCGGACTGGCTGACGAGGAGAAATATAAGGGCGAAGGCGTGTCTGCATGTGCCACATGCGACGGCTTCTTCTATCGCAAGAAGGTTGTTGCCGTTGTAGGCGGCGGCGACACAGCATGCGAGGAGGCTCTTTATCTTGCAAGTCTTGCAAAGAAGGTTTACATGATTGTGCGCAAGCCGTTCCTCCGTGCATCAGAGGTTATGCAGCGCCGTGTAAAGGAGGCTGAGAACATAGAAATTCTGTTTGAGCACAACACACTTGGCCTTTACGGTGAGAACGGTGTTGAGGGTGCTCACCTCGTTAAGCGCAAGGGCGAACCCGACGAGGAGAAATACGATCTGCCTATCGACGGCTTCTTCCTTGCTATCGGTCACAAGCCTAACAGCGATGTGTTCAAAGAGTGGCTCGACCTCGACGAGATAGGATATATCAAGACCATAGGCAATACTCCTTGCACCAATGTGCCCGGCGTATTTACTGCCGGCGACGTTGCCGATCCTCACTATCGTCAGGCTATCACAGCTGCTGCAAGCGGTTGTCGTGCGGCAATAGAGGCTAAGAACTATCTTCAGGAGCATCCGTCTCACTGATAGACGTTTGCTGGCTTGAATAAGAAATAAAGCGGAGTATGAGCGCGTATGATTTTTCATAGCGTTCATACTCTTTTTTGTATTGTGCCGGATATTAGTAGATAAGTCTTTTCAAAGCTTGTGTTATTCGGTATATGCTGGCTTCGTTCTGACAAAATGGCGGTAATCCGAATATAGAAAATAAATCGGTGAGTCCGAAATATCTGGTTTACTCAAAAATAACCACTTGTTTGCAACAGAAAACTCGGCCACTTTTGCATCAAAAGTGGCCGAGTTTTGACTCATAAACAATAGGTTAATGATTTGAAATCTATGGATGTGGTTTAGCTTAAAGTCTTTATTGAAATAGGTTGTGTTTCGTATAACTTTTAATGAAAATGCGTCTATTACTTTCAGATTTTTTTAGTTTAAATGCAATTAAACTTTTGTTGCCCGTAATAACAAAATAAGTGGATATTGAGTTGAACTCAAAAAGAGCAATTTGGCTGACTTATATATTCTGTATTATAAATTGCCGTTTATAAATTCATGCAGTTCAGTTATTTTACAGAAAAGCGTTTAAATTCAAAGATTTTGTAAAGATACTTTATTGAGATAAAAAACATATTCGTGTATAGTCCGTAACGTTTGCATGCCTTAACGTCTTCTTTCGTAATCAGTATTCTGTTCTTGATGCTTTTAGTGCTGACGCCGCCGGTTCGCATCGTTACAAAATCCTTTTTAAGGTACTTTGTCCTAATCTGGTATTTATGAAATAGCCTGACCATCATGTCATAGTCAGATGCTATTTTATAATCTAACGAATAATTGCCGAATTTTTCATAAACTTCACGTTTTACGTAAAATGACGGATGTGCGGGCATAAAGCCGAAGCGCAGCCAAAATGGCTTGAACATGGCAGACGAATAATACCTTACAATTTTTTCGGGGTTGCTTCCGTCGATGAAATGTATGTCTCCGTAGACAGCATCTAATTTGTTGTCTGCAAAAGCCTTTACTACATTCTCTATGATGTCATCTGATGTGAAATAGTCGTCTGAGTTGAGAATGCCGACGATGTCTCCCGAACTTTTGCTGATGCCTTTGTTCATTGCATCGTATATACCTTTGTCTTTTTCAGACAGATAATGCAGCCTGCCGTTAAAGCGTTCCTGATATTTTTTTATTATGTCTAATGTCCTGTCGGACGAATTCCCGTCAATAATCCTATATTCAATGTTAGGATATGTCTGGCTTAATACAGATTCTATTGTGCTTGCAACTGTTTTGGCACTATTATATGTAGTTGTTATTATTGATACTTTAATCATTTTCTGTATATTAGGCAAGTTTTATCATGACAGGCTCAATTGTCTGCAGTTAAGCCATCTCTAAATTAAATGCGAAGTTAATCAAAATAAATATTTTGAGCAAATTTTTGAATATTTTAGATGTAACAAAACATCATTGCGGTTGTCCGTCACAGTTTTATGAGGCCTTTGCATATCGCATACCGGAAATTTATTTTGTCTTTTAACGACGAGGTGCTTTTTCTTGCTGTTGACGAACTGTTGTGTCCATGTCTTCTGAACAGAATAAGACTTTGGGGTATGAAGCATACATTAAATTTGAATGCTGCGACATTTCCAAGCCAGATGTCATGCATAGGGGTGTCTTCCGGAAACGGTATGGCAGCGTTTAGCAGTTCTTTTCTGAAAGCCATGCAACAGCCAAGATATCCGTTCTTTAGAAGCAGGTTATACCATTTCCCGTATTTTGTGTTGTTGAGCCTGAAAAAAGAAGATGAAGTCTCCTTTAAATCACCGTCGGTTACTGTTGCATCGCTGACAACACAACAATAATCTTTAAGATATTTCATACATATAGAAACTTTTCCCTCTTTCCATACATCATCCTGGTCGGCAAGGAAGATGTAGTCTCCTTTAGCATGTTTCAGTGCCTGCTCAAAATTTTTTGTGGGTGAACCCATGCCGGGCCCGTCAATAATTTTTATTCTGTTGTCATTTAATTCCTCAATTATATTTCTTGTATTATCCTTAGAATTATCATCCGATACGATTATCTCATCGGCGGGGGCTAATTGTTCCAGTATGGAAGTCAATTGTTGTTTTATGAATTTTTCACCGTTGTATGTGGCTATGCAGACTGAAATCA
Source organism: Prevotella sp. CAG:255 (assembly GCF_000431195.1). Classification (NCBI taxonomy): domain Bacteria; kingdom Pseudomonadati; phylum Bacteroidota; class Bacteroidia; order Bacteroidales; family Prevotellaceae; genus Prevotella; species Prevotella sp. CAG:255. The sequence goes on from NZ_HF986828.1 coordinate 35,743, forward strand.
TGGCAACTTTATTTCTTTATTATACTTTTGACTAATATTTTGAACGTTTCTGTTGTCTTACATCTTACAGAGAGGGCAATAGTATGTTTTAAGACAAGATACGATATCCTGGCTTTTGTATATATGCTTCTGGTCTCGAAGTTGGCAGCATTTTGGCAATATTTCTTAAAGCGGCTGATAAGTTTTGCTTTGTCTTCAGCGTTATTCGAAAAGTCTTGTATGCATTCGATGTTTAATACGATGAAGTTTTTAGTGACTCTTTTCAGTCTTTCAATAAATTGAAAATCAGAAAAGTCGAGGTTTACGTCTTCTTTATATCCGCCCGCTTTAATAAAGTCGGCGACTTTTATCAGCATCCCGCTATTTATAATGTCATATTCTTTAATTTTATGCATGCCTGGTTTTATGCATGTCGTCTGTTTCCAAATACACGATCTGACAGGTGACAGAAATCTGTCGCCGGATATCTTGTGTATGGGTACGAACAGACTGCAGTCAAGGTTCTCCGTCAAAGCCTTTTCATATTCAGCCATTGCTTCCGGTGGAAATGTCGTATCTTGGTCTGATAACAAAATCCATTCATATCCGTGTTGTCTGGCATACCTTGCTGCTTCGTTGTAATGTACGGATAGTCCTGGATTGGACGGGTTCCAGAAATATTCGTATTTCCCATTAGGGAGATCTATCTTTTCGTATTGTTTTGTCTGCGAGTTGTCAAAAACAAGCAAACAGCTTATGTTGTCTATATTATTTTTTATTAATGTATTGTATACGTTGCAGCTGGTTAATTTCGACCCATAAATCACCACTACAACGGCAATTGATGCAGGATTGTTGTTTCTTGTAAATTTATCCATCTTTCATCACTCCTTATTATAGCTCAAATTGATGTGACAAATAAAGATAAGTACGGTCATCTGTATGATTGATGACAACCCCTGGAATATCTGTTCGTCAACAAACTGGGTAACTAATAATGTAAAAATATAGGCATATAGATACATCATCAGGTTGTTGCCTGTTTTTGAATATTTGTATATTGCGCCAATAATTAATCCATCAATCAAGGCAAATACAAAAATTCCGGTAAACCCAAAGTCCTTGAAGTATGAAGACATTATTGTATATACGTTAGTTGGCAAAGGCGTTGTACAGAATTCCTGAACGATAGGGGGAGGGGTGTTTATGTTGAATCCGAGTGATTCAAAAAGTCCATAGAAGAAGCGAAGAGTTACTTCACCCCATTGGGTAGACGAACATGGAGACAGTTGTCCAAATGCGATGATAGATGTTACAGAATAAATTATCAGCAAGTCTCCAATAACCTCGGCATCTGTTTCGGTGTCTGAGCTTCCTCTTAGAATAAACATCAGCGGTACCAATGCAATAAGAAACACTGATCCCCAAAATATAGGCTTTAATGATATTCTTCCTTTCTCATAAAGCAGATAAAGGCTCGTAAATATGTACATGAACAATGTCATCTTTCCCATTGTCGCAATAAAGAAGAGAAAGCAGAGCGATATGACAAGCAACATGCGCCATTTCCTTATTTTGCTGCGGCATATTTCTATGATTAGCAGAGTGTTTATGACGTATACAAAATATTTTACAATGCCAAGCTGGTTCTCTTCAGGGTTGACAGCCTGTTCTCTTAACGTGTAGAACAGGCCTTCGGGCGAACCGAGCATAAATGCATGTTGCACAGCTTTATACACGGCCATAGGAACAAGGATCAGCGTAATTAATGTTATTATGTCAACATTCTTTTCGCATACTTTCCATGGGCTTTTTTTATATGAAGGGAAAACTACAAAGGTGACGGCAGATGTAATGACAAAGGTAAATACCCAAATGGTTAAGCCATATACAAATTGTTCAGAAACAGCATACAGCTCCTTATGAACAAAAGTATAGAGCGTAAGAATTATAATCCAGACAATCAGAGTTGTATTCCATGGTGAGAATATCTGACGTTTTGGAAGATAAGAGCAGAATCTGGGTGACAGCAGGAAAAAAGACAGCATTCCT
>NZ_HF986828.1:37803-57609 GCF_000431195.1 Prevotella sp. CAG:255
ATTCCTGCGAACACAAATATTAATATTATTATGTTTGTCAACATTTTGCCTTTATTTACTTATTCCATATTCCCGTTGCTTTATTGTTTGCCAGCTTTTCAAACTGAATCTTATTGCATATAGTGCATATCAGGTTAACGGATATCAGTGCACTGATGATGCCGTAAAGACCAAATCTGTTGCCTAAGAATATAGCCAACGGGATGTATATTATAGCTTCTAACGCTGTTATTATTGTAATCAGACGTATTTTTCCTATTCCGAAGAGTATGTTAGAGTAACATGTGCTGTAAATAAGTACACACATATATATTGCCATTAATGCAGACAGCAGATAGCCTATTTCAACTTTACCGCCAATCCATATTTTATAGATGAATTCAGATGATGCGAGCATCAGTATCAGAAGAACGAGAAACGCCAGCATTATTTTATTCATCTTATTCATCATGTTGTTTATCCATTTCCAGTCATTCTTTGTATACGCATCAGTTGTTGCAGACCAGAGCGGTGCGGTGATGATTGTAAACACCATTATCGTCAGACTGAAGTATTTGTATGAAATCTGGTATGGCGTAACTTCTGCCGGAGATAATATGCGCGTAATCAGTACGTTTGAAGAGGCAAATATTATCAGACCTGATATCTGAACAATGAAGAACAATATTCCTAGTGAGAACAGTTCTTTAAGTTCTGTTTTATCAAACAGCCTGAATGAAGGTCTTAGATATTTGTATCTGCAAAATGTCAGCGGATACGAAATCAGGTAGACCATCAGGGGCGACAATGTGTAGATGCAGGCTACGTCGAATAATGTGAGCTTATATATTAGCGACAAAACAAATATGCAAATCAGTGCCAGCGTTTGGCCGGAAACAACGAGAAGATTGTTTATTGCCGGAAGTTGAAGCCCAAGATAGACATTTCCGATAAATTTGAAGATAAAGGTTATGCCTACAAATACAATGGAAATAACAAATATACCCTCTAAGTTTGGTACAGTAGCGCTGTTTATGTTCAATAGCGAATGAAGGTCAATATTGTGAATTATTATTCTTAAAATGAGAACAATGGGTATTACAATAATGATCAGCATCATGAATGTTGTGCTGACAAGCCTTCTGGCTTTTTCCTTGTCGCCTTTTGCTAATGCTTCTGCAAGCTTATTTCTGAGTCCGTTTCCCAGGCCTATGTCAAATTGGTCTATCCATAACAAAATGGAATTGATGGTAAGCCAAATTCCATATTCGTATTGGTTCAGACAATTTAATGTAATGGGCACGAGCAATAATTGAACAATGCAGTTCCAGCCTTTTATAAGTATGGAACCGGCAATGTTCTTTTTTATTAAAGCTGTGCGTTCATTACCATTAAATATTTTTTTTGAAAACATAGACAGATGTTCCTATGAATGTTAGAATCATACAGAACGCAACAAACACCATGCGTTTGGGGCCTGTAGGCTTAAGTGGCACAGATGCCGACTGTAGTGTAGTGAACGCAGGCGTCCTTTCCTGTAATTTCGCTTTTGCAAGTTGAAGCTGCTGACTTATTTGCTGATAGTTGTTGTACTGCAGCTGCATCTCGTTTTCAAGGTCTTCCAGTTTTGCCTTGTAGCTTTCAAGCACCAAGTCTTGATTGGCATCAGAGAACACCGCATATACCTGTCTTGCACGTTCGTATTGTCTTTTAGCTTCTTGATACAGATTTTTTGTGTACTCCAGGTCTATACGTGCCTTGTTTGTTCTGTACTTTATGATGAACTGCTGCAGTTTTACCCTTGCAGAGTCTGCTATGGTGGCACAGATCAAAGGATCCTGATCCTCAACGTTTATAGTGATGACACTGGTCTTCTTGTCAACGCTACATTTAATCTTTTGCCCAACCAGTTTGGCTATGTCGTTTTGCTTCTTTGTCATTTTGAAAGGATTGACTTTCATTGCGCTAGCTCCGCCTTCAGCATCCTCGTCTTTAAACAAGTCTTTTACAAAACCTATTATCTTTTCCCACCATGCTGATTTCTGGTACTTCTCAAGATATTCGTAATATGTAGTTTCTATTTTCCCGTCATTTGATTTTATTTTAATGGGGAACATGCTTGTCTGAAAGTCGGCAGATTCCATCAGGTCAGGATACAGTTCTGGCACAATGGCATCCTGATTTGCCATATTAGACATGTTTAGGCCGAAGCTCGACGCCAAGGCACCAAGGCCACCTATATTTGGAGTGGTGGTTTCAGGTGCCAGTTTAACTTCACAGACATAGAATCTCGGAACACATAAAATTAAGAATGCACTTACAACAAATGCAACAGAAAGATTTATTATAAATAATTTCTTATGTGTCTTTATTCTGTTAAGAAGCTTTTTCAGGTCTATTTCCCTGAGCTTGTATTCTATATTCTCAACCATTTTCTTTTATTTTTTACAATATATTTGCCAGTGTCGCAATCATTGTTGCTATTGATGCAACAGATGTTCCGATAGTCATCTTTTCAGCAATAGTCATCTTGTTGATTTCCTTTTCAGGTACAACAATTTCACATCCGGGCTTTGGCTTGGCATTTTGGCTAACCTTTGCAATAGTGCCGTTCATGTAAACAATGTATGTCTGGCTCTTCTTTGCCTTTTCGCTGAATCCGCCGGCCTGGTTAATGTAATATTTAGCCTTCTTGCCCTTCTGGAAACCTACGGTGTTAGGATACATCACAGCACCGTTTATCTTTACTGTTCCGTTATATTGCGGTACGATGATTTTGTCGCCTTCACGCAAAACGATGTCTGCATCGCATCCAGGGTTGGCTAGGGCCTTGTCAAGCTCTATTCCGACAGAATAGAACTCAGGTATTTCAAATTTCTTGATTTTCTCGCTGTCTTTAAGATCTATTTTCTTGTTTTCCTTAGCAGCTTCTATTTCCATCTGTTCTGCCTCTTCCTTGGCTTTTTTGAGCACGGCTTCCATACGTGCGCGTTCGCTCTCGTTCACCTTTCTTTCGAGGCGTGCACCTGCAATATAGCCACGGTCGTTAACGCCGCCGGCACTCTTTATAAGGTCGCTCAGACGCTGATTCTTCTTAGAGAGCGTATATGTACCGCTGAACATTACTTCGCCTTCAACGACAACATTCTGCTGCTTGTAGTAGCCGGGACTCTTGCGGACATACACTTCGTCGAACGGCATGAGTTTGAAGCCGGGTGTGCCGTCAATCACAAAACCGTCTTTCAGGGCGAATGTGTAAGTGCGGGCAATGACTGAGTCGGTTGTCAGTGCCTTCGGGTTTACAATTCGTCTTGACACATCCACTTTTACTGTTGAGGCTGTCTGCTTTAAGCCTCCTGCCTGCAAGACGAAGTCCTCAAGGGTTTCGTTGTCGGCATATCTGTAGATACCCGGGTATTGCACCTCTCCGTGTATTGTGATTGTCTGTTCCTCCATCATCTCCTGTTTAGTCGGGATGAACAGCACGTCGTTGTTTTGTATAGGTATGTCAGGAACGGTGCCGTCCAATATGCCTTCCACGTCAACAGGAACGACCTCGAGTGTACGGTCTTTCTTCATTCTGTGCATTACGGCACGTGCAGTAAAGGCTTCTTCACGGAGACCGTCGGCGTGTTCAATAAGTGTTTTTACGCTGTTGATGTCGCCTCCTACCTGATACATTCCGGGACGGAACACGGCACCCTTGACCTCAACCATGTTAGAGAAGCGGGGCAGGATAGAGTCAACGCTTACAGAGTCCTCGTCTGCAAGATGGAATGCACTCATGTCAAATTCATCAACGTTGTAGACAGAATATTCTCTTCCTGTCTTTCTGACAATGCGTACAGATTTCTTATATGCATCTCCTGTAAATCCTCCGGCGTATTTCAGCAAGGTACCAACGCTTTCGTTTCGCTTCATTTCATAGTACATCGGTCTTTTTACCTTTCCGGTAATATTTACTAGGCAGTCGTAAGGACCAACGGAAATGACGTCGTTGTCGGCAAGTCTGACGTTGCCTGTGAGTTTTCCGTTCAGGATATAGTCATAGATATCCACGACAGACACCAGTCGGTTATTTCTGTATACCTTGATGTTACGCATCGTACCTATATCGTTTGTACCGCCCGCCATATACAAGGCATGGAATACTGTTGCAAACGCAGGAAGAGTGTAGGTTCCAGGGTTTTTCACCTCACCCATCACGTTAATCATTATCGAGCGTGTCTGACCAACAGTTAGCTTTATCTTCGAACTGCTGTATCTTGCTCCCAATGTAGAGCGCAGGCGTGCATTTGCCTGTGCCACGGTCAGACCGCTTACCTGTACGGGGCCGAAACCTTCTATTGTTACTTCTCCGTCGGGTGAAACGGTGCTTTCTATAGTCTTTTGTGATGCGCCATATATGTCGATATAAACAGCGTCGCCCGGGCCTAAGATGTAATTCTGCGGGGTGGCGATGTTCATGTTGGGCTCGAACGTAAGGTCCTTATTGTTGAAGATATCACGTCCGAACACTTTTTTCTTTCTTTTTTCTGCAAGGAGCTTTTCCAGCATGGCAGTTGTGTCAGGGATGAATGTGTTCAGCTCATCCTGCATCATCAGCCAGTCTTCGTTTGTCTCGTCATAGACAACTTCTTTTGATTTGCTCTTTTTCTTTTCTCTTGTATCTTTTATTCTGTATTGCGGTGATTCTTCGTCATCGTCGTTTTTGCTTGAGCCTTTCTTTCCGTTATTCTTTCTCTGGCGTCCGTTATCTTCTTCCGTGTCTTTGCTGCTTACGGTGCCAAGGCCTTTGTTCTTTGCCTGGCGTTCATATTTGTCTTTTACGCGCCTGATCTGTTCTATAGTTACGCCTTTCTGCATCAGTTTTGTTACAATCTGTGCCTGCGATGTGCCTTCGGCGTTTTCTTTCATTACAAATTTCAGTATCTGTTCGTCTGTCATTGACGATTGTGCTGTTGCATAACAAGGCAGCAGCAGTGCGAATAAGAAAAGAATGATATATTTTTTCATATTAAATTAATTTCCACTTAAAATTTCTTGCCACTAATTATACTTGCGGCTGTACGCATTATTATGCTGAAGTCGAGCGCCAGCGAGCGGTTCTCGAGATAATGAATATCCATCTGCAGACGTTTCAGCATCTTTTCCATGCTGTCGGTATAGCCATTATATAATGTAGCCTCGGATGTCAGTCCGGGCCTCATTTCATATATTAGCACATACGAATTGTCTATTTCCATTATCTGGTCGATATAGTACTTGCGTTCAGGGCGTGGTCCTACGAGCGACATGTCGCCGATAAGCACGTTCCAGAGCTGCGGCAGCTCGTCAAGATGATGCTCTCTTAAAAATCTTTCGGTTTTGGTCGAGTTGCTGTCATCACATTTAGCCACCAGCTGTGGTTTGTCCTCAGCCTTGCTGAGAGTTCTGAATTTATATATGGTAAACGGCTTGCCTCTGTATCCTATGCGTTCTTGCGAGAATATTGCAGGTCCGTTCTTTTGTCTTTTGAGCATTATATATATAATGAGGAACAATGGTGATAATATAATCAGTCCTAAAAAGGCTGATATAAAGTCGAAAGCCCTTTTTATTGCCCTTTGTGTAGCATTCATAGCATCATGGCTGCAGTTTATGCAGTCCGCCTCTTTCGTATAGACGTTGTTCACCTTCTAAAAAATATTGTTTCTCTATAATAACCCCAAATATTCAAATTTGTTGCAAAGGTAACACAAATAATTTGAAAAAAATGTTAGTTGCTCTCTGATTATTGAAAAAATAGCCATAAATTTGCGTATTCTTACAGAAAGAGTTATCTTTGCACAGATAAAACGTAGCTCCGGCACGTTTGGCAGATTGGGGTTGACCGGATTTGACAGCGGGTTGGAATGGTACGTAAGCACGCGGAGCGTGGTCTGTTTGCTCCTAAATCTCAGCGGTCATAAATTTATCTGGCGAAAACAAATACGCTCTCGCTGCCTAATCGAAGCATAGTAGATTATCGGCTTAATCCAGTCACAAGGTGACAGGACGAGACACTGCTCGAAAGCTGTTGTTCCGAAGCGTTTCGGTAAAGCGGTGCGGTTAAATCGGAAATAGTCTTGTGCGGCCCCGCACTCAAGATGAAGTTTTAGGGGATAAGGTTGCAGTTGGTGGTCCGGGTCTTGCTGCAGCTCGAAAACCGAAGGCCGGAATAAGCGTGTAGAAAGCGTATGGTTTCCCTGTTTGGACGAGGGTTCGAATCCCTCCAGCTCCACACAAAAGGCGGTGTAAGCTTATTACGCCGCCTTTTTGTTTACTTTACGGCATATCTGTAATTTTTCCTGAACTCGCATTTAGTACGAAAATCTCTGTTTTGTCCTGATTTCATGTGTTTTATGGTGATGAATTATGTGCATGAAACAAATATTAATGTATTGGTGACGAATAGTGGGGCGCTAATTGATTATAGTTTTTACCTTTGTACTCGGTACAGGTCTTTTACGGCATAAGCCATAAGCGGATGGCGCATATCTATGGCGAAGACCTATGCATGGACATGAAAAACTTTAATATTCTGATATATAGAGATATGAAAAAAACTAAAATTAGCTGCATTCTTGCGTCTGCATTGCTTGCCTTTTCGGCACAGACAGCCGGCGCTCAAGCTGCAAGTGCCGCAAAGGCGCCTGCCACTGTTGCCCATACGGCATTGTTCGATTATTTCAGTTATAGTGGAGATGACGACATCTATAAGAAAGTGAAGCTCGAAGGCGAGGGCGGATTCTACAATCCGATACTTCCCGGATGGAATTCAGATCCGAGCATCTGCCGTGTCGGCGATGACTACTTTATGGTAACTTCAAGCTTCTCTTATTATCCCGGAGTGCCGTTGTTCCACAGCAAGGACCTAGTGAACTGGAAGCAGATCAGCTATATCCTCGACCGTCCGTCGCAGTTGCCTCTTGCCGGTCAGAAGGTTTCAGCAGGTATCTTTGCTCCTGCAATATCGTATAATCCTCACAACAAGACCTTTTATATGATAACCACAAACGTGGGGTGGGGCAACTTCTTCGTTAAGACAAAAGATCCGTTCGGCTCATGGTCGGAGCCAATCCGTCTGCCTGATGTAAAAGGCATAGACCCCTCATTCTTCTTTGACGACGACGGTAAGGCCTATATCGTAAACAATGACGAACCCGAAGGCAAGGCTGAATACGACGGCCACAGGGCTATCCGCGTGCGCGAATTTGACGTAAATACCGACAAGACTGTTGGTCCTGAGAAGATTCTCGTGAACAAGGGCGTGCATCCGGAGGACAAGCCGATATGGATTGAGGGTCCTCATATGTATAAGATTAACGGCAAATATTTCCTGATGTCGGCCGAAGGCGGCACCAGCGACATGCACTCAGAGGTGATTTTCAGAAGCGACAGCCCGTTTGGACCTTTCGTTCCTGCCAAGAAGAATCCTATACTTACTCAGCGCGACCTTGATCCTAACCGCATAGACCCTGTTACATGTGCAGGTCATGCCGACCTCGTGCAGACTCCTTCCGGCGACTGGTGGGCTGTGTTCCTTGCATGCCGTCCTTGTGAGGGCAAGTTTGAGAATCTTGGACGTGAGACATTCCTCCTGCCTGTAAGCTGGACTGACGAAGGTTTCCCGCTCATACTTGAACAGGGAAAAACCGTGCCTATGACAGGCAATGTAAAGGGAGCTGTACGCGGAAAGAACGTAACCTTCGGTAATTTTGCATACAACGACGATTTCTCTGAAAAGACACTGCCGCTCGACTGGTTCTCGCTTCGCGGTCCTGTTGACTCTATCTGCAGCACAAATGCCGTGCCCGGTTATCTGTCAATGAAATGCGTTGAGACCACAACTGCCGAGAAAGCTGTTCCGGCATACGTAGGCCGCCGCATACAGCATCATAAGTTTGAGTGCTCTTCACGTCTGGTATTCGAGCCTCAGACTGTAAACGAGCGCGCAGGCATGCTGCTCTTCAAGGACGAGACACATCAGTATCTGCTTTGCGTTGCCAAGACGTCAGCAGGCAAGGCCGTTGAACTTAGAAAGACAGCTGACGGAGGCAAAGACGAAATATTGGCAAGTTCGGCTCTCGCAAAGGCCGACAAGGACATACGCCTGAAGATTGTTTCACGCGGTCTGACGTTCGACTTCTACTATGCAGTGGGCAAAGGCGAATGGAAACTGCTGAAGAACAACGTAGACGCCGGTTTCCTGTCGACACGCAACGCCGGCGGATTTACAGGCACCACCATCGGCCTGTATGCCACACGCGGATAATACATAATGGTAAAGGCAGTGCAGTCCGGATGCATTCTGGCATGGTTGAAACAGCCGGGGCACTGCCTGCCTTATACAAATAACGGTCTGGCCTACAGACTGAAACAACACATTGACAGCCTTACAGACTGTTTCTGAAGGATGCATGTTGAAGATAAATGCGTCAAGTCTAAAATCGGTCATTGTCTTACTTCTATCTGCAGATTGAGGCTTCCGGCAGTCTTATTGCTTTCTGTTGGCGTCTTGCCGTCTGCCTTTTCTTGACATTGCCCGCAGTGCTTGCGGAGAATCAAACGGCAGCCAGCTAAATGTCAAAACGACAATAAGGTTGGATTAAAATAACCGATTTGGCTTAAAATATGCGAAACATTAACCAAAATAGAAACATTCTGTGAAAATTGTCAGCATAAATAACGTTACAAATCAAATCTGTTTACGTTCTTTCTTTAAAAGAAACATAACAATGGACAGATACGCAAAATCTTTATTATCATTAATTTTAATGTTGCCGGTGTTCGCCAACGGGGCTGATGCCGGCAACACTATTGTAGTGCCAGAGAAAGAGAACGTAGGAGCAGCTGCAATGCCTGCCGACATAGCTCCTGTAGACGAAGCGCCCTTCAAGCTGAAGAAGATAAGGCGCCCCGAATTTCCCGACCGTCGCGAAACCGTGGGCAAGGCCGACGTTTCGGCATCGGGCAAGATAACTCCTGCAATCAATGAAAAGATAGAACGCCTCTCTAAGCGTGGCGGCGGCACCGTGGTTGTGCCTGCCGGCAAGTGGTATTCAGGCAGAATAGAACTGAAGAGCAACGTGGAGCTTCGCCTGGATGAAGGTGCCGTGATAGAGTTCTCGGGCGAGGTGGACGACTATCAGCCTGCCGTGTTCACGCGTCATGAGGGCGTCGAGGTTATGGGTGCTGGTGCGTTTATATATGCCAACGGTGCAAAGAACATAGCCCTTACGGGCAAAGGCGTGATTATGGGTCCGCCGATGGACGTTCCTATGCGCAAGTTCCCTAACGGCAAAAGCGTAGTTGAGAACGACATCGACTACCGTATGCCCGTCAAAGAGCGTCTGTGCGACGGCAAGGAAGGCCGCACGTTCTACCGTCCCAAGTCGTTTTCGCCCATCAACTGCAAGAACGTGCTCGTTGAGGGTGTAACCTTCGAGCGCAGCCTTCTGTGGAACGTTAATCCCGTTTATTGTGAGAACGTGATAATAAGAGGCATAACCGTAAACTCTACAGACGTGCCGAGCGGCGACGGCATAGACATCTCTTCATGCAAGAACGTGCTTATAGAATACTCTACGCTCAACTGCGGCGACGACTGCTTCACGCTGAAGGCCGGACGATGCGAAGACGGACTGCGCGTCAACCGTCCTACGGAGAACGTGCTCATACGCTACTGTCTCGCCAAGGACGGTCACGGAGGCATCACCTGCGGCAGCGAGACGGCAGGAGGCATACGCCGTGTGTATCTTCACGACTGCGTGTTCTACGGCACACGCACGGGCTTCCGCTTCAAGACAAGACGCAACCGCGGCGGCACCGTTGAAGACATCACCTATGAGAACATAAGACTGGTGAACGTGCGCGAGGCTTTCACGTGGGATCTGCTCGGTTCAAAGATGTATATGGGTGAGCTTGCGCGTCGCTATCCGCCGCTCGACATCACTCCGCTTACGCCTACGGTTAAGGACATAACCATACGCAACTTCATAGTTGAGTCGGCCGACAGGCTAATGACCGTCAACGGCATACCTGAGATTCCGTGTTCTGGCGTGCTACTTGAGAACGGCAGTGTCAGGACCAACAGGATAATAAAGACGCTCAACGATGCCGACGGACTGACGCTGCGCAACATGGAGATACAGGCCACAGACAACACGATGGTGATAGACGACAGCCGCAACGTGCTCTTCGACAATGTTACGTTCTATGTGCCCGGCGGCGCGCTCAACATGGACATAAAGGGCAGCAAGGCTTCGGGCATAGTCATCCGCAGCAATGGTGCAGACGTGGTCTGCAAGCCGGGAATGAACAAACTTTAGTGTTTTGTTTTTATATATTTTAATTCTGTTTAAACATAGTGACTGAAACGCTCATGCAGGTTTGGCTCCTGTGTGAGCGTTACTTTTTTATCCTAAATAGGCCAATTATTATCCGCAGGATTTTTGTTTTTATATTGAGCATGCTTCTGTCTGAGTTTTAGTGTGTATTGACGGTATGCCATTCTTTGGCAAGTGTTGGTTTATGATTGGGACATTTGAATATTGATAAGTGTAAGCATATTGAGGCTTATGCAGTTCATTATGATATTTTGCCTTTGTATGGATTTTCAGACAAAATAGAAAATATGTGCCCGATAATATGCCGCTTTTGTGCGTCCAGTGGCATCCCGGTCTGCAAAATGCCGCCTTTCGTGTTGCCGTTTGTGCCCTTTTGCATCCTAAAAAGCCACCTTTTGCCATGCGTTATGCCTTGTGTCGTGAGTGAATTTTGAGGCAAAATGCCGCTGTTTTAGTGCCAGAAAAATGCATACTGATGCTCTTTGCCGTGCCAACATGTTGCAGTATAGCAGTTTACGCTTGCACACAAAAACAGCGGAATTTTACTCCTGCGGAAAGAAATTTTAGAATAGCCCGATTCTGGAGCGTTGACAGAAATCACAATGTAAGCACCATGTCTGCCGTGCCGGCAATATGTCAGCATGCACAGACCATTGTCGCACACCATTTTATAATGTCTTTTCATGGGTGCGCTGATGCTCTTCGTGTGTAGAGACATCACGGTTGCGTATGTCGTTTTCTGCTGATGTTATGATTTTCCTTTGCTTCCTTGATGCGGTCGCGTATGTGGCTGAATTGTTTTAGTATACTGATTTTTATTAGATTTCAGGCTCTCCTGTTGCGCTTTGTCCTGAATCTTAACTTTGTTGTCCTGCTCCTTGGGCCGCCGTCCGCGCAGCGTCATTCTCTTGTCTGTGTCCTATTTGTTTATCTTGCTTTCGTCCATATACTTCTCCAGATAGTCGAGCCCCTTGTTTGTGCAGCACCCGCGCATATAGACCGTTATGAAGGTGTGGAATATCTCCTTCAGCGAATACTTGCGGTACATCTTTGTCTGCATAACATAGTTCATAGCGGCGTCGCTCATCTTGTGCACGATGTCATAGTTGATGTCGCCCCTGAAGAATCCGTGCTCTATGCCTTTCTTCATGAAGAGGTACGAGTTGGCGCGCTGCCTCTCGTTATACTCTTGCAGAAAAGCTACAATCTTAGAGTATTTCTGCGTTTCAAGAAAGAAGCGCGGATTGATGGTTCCCAGGTCTCTCAGCTTGGCTTTAAGGAAGAAGGCTATGACGTCCATCTCGTTGTCCGTCTTTTCGGCATACTCCTGCAGTTGCTTGGTCATCTTCTCAGAGTCGTGCTTTACACACTCGTAAAGCAGGTCTTCCTTGTTGCTGTAAATCTCATACAGGGTGCGTTTGGATATTCCCATTTCCGTGGCAATATCGTCCATCTTCACAGCCCTGATTCCCTTCTGTTTGAAGAGCTGCATCGACGTTTCGAGTATCCTTGTTTTCAGATTTTCACGATAAACTGTTATGTTGCCTGTTTTGCGCATAAACACTATTCTTATTTTATTTGCAAAGTTAATAATTTTTCTAAAAAAACTATTTGCTTTCCTTTATTTTTATTACATTTGCATGACTTTTCATGATAAAGTGAAATGGTTATAAGGTAAAAGACAATACAAAATAAGATAACAGAAAACGCCTATGGTAAACATAACAAAAGAGGCCGCTCTTGCATACCACAAGAACGGGAAACCCGGAAAAATAGAAGTTAAACCGACAAAGCCCTATAGTACGCAAACCGACCTTAGTCTGGCCTACTCGCCGGGCGTTGCGTTTCCGTGCCTTGAGATACAGAAAACTCCCGATGACGCGTATAAATACACAGCTAAGGGCAATCTTGTTGCCGTGATAAGCAACGGCACCGCCGTGCTCGGTCTGGGCGACATCGGAGCCATGAGCGGCAAGCCCGTCATGGAGGGCAAGGGACTCTTGTTTAAGATTTATGGCGGCATCGACGTGTTCGACATTGAGGTTGACGAGAAAGACCCCGAAAAGTTCTGCGAGGCTGTAGAGAAGATAGCCCCCACGTTCGGCGGCATCAACCTTGAAGACATAAAGGCTCCTGAATGTTTCTACATCGAAGAGCGACTGAAGCGCACGCTCGACATCCCCGTGATGCACGATGACCAGCACGGCACGGCCATCATATCTGCCGCCGGACTGAAGAACGCTCTCGAGGTGAACGGCAAGGACATATCAAAGGTTAAGATTGTTGTCAACGGAGCAGGTGCGGCAGCCATATCATGTACAAAGCTGTATATGGCTCTCGGCGCAAAGCGCGAGAACATTGTGATGCTCGATTCTAAGGGCGTTATCACCAGCGACCGTGAGAACCTTACGGAGCAGAAGAAGCTCTTTGCTACCGACCGCCGCGACGTGCATACACTCGAGGAGGCTGTCAAGGGGGCCGACGTGTTTGTCGGTCTTTCCAAGGGCAACGTGCTCACTCAGGACATGGTAAGGTCGATGGCCGACCAGCCCATTGTGTTCGCCCTGGCTAACCCCGTGCCCGAGATCTCTTATGAGGAAGCCATGGCCAGCCGTTCCGACGTGCTCATGTCTACCGGCCGTTCTGACTATCCTAACCAGATTAACAACGTTATCGGCTTCCCGTATATCTTCAGAGGCGCTCTCGACGTTCATGCCTCTGCCATAAACGAGGAGATGAAGCTTGCCGCCGTCAACGCCATTGCCAACCTGGCAAAGCAGCCTGTGCCCGATGTCGTTAACGACGCATATCAGGTAAACAACCTTACTTTCGGTCCGTCTTACTTCATTCCGAAACCTGTCGACCCGCGCCTCATCACCGAAGTGTCGGCAGCCGTTGCCAAGGCAGCCATAGAGAGTGGGGTGGCACGCACCACGATAACCGACTGGGACGAATACAAAAATCATCTGCGCGAGATGCTCGGACAGGAAACCAAGCTCACCCAGAAGCTATATGATACAGCACGCAAGCACCCGCAGCGCGTTGTCTTTGCCGAAGGCATACACCCTACGATGCTCAAGGCTGCCGTACAGGCAAGGAACGAGGGCATCTGCCAGCCTATCCTGCTGGGCAACGACGAGCGTATAATGAAGCTTGCCAAGGAACTCGACCTTAATCTCGACGGCATAGAGATAGTAAATCTGCGCCACGACAACCAGAACGACCGCCGTGAGCGCTATGCACGCATACTTGCCGAGAAGCGCAAGCGCCAGGGCTACACATTCCAGGAAGCCAACGACAAGATGTTTGAGCGCAACTATTTCGGTATGATGATGGTTGAGACCGGCGAGGCCGACGCCTTCATCACGGGTCTTTACACCAAGTATTCAAACACCATCAAGGTGGCAAAAGAGGTTATCGGCATACAGCCCGGATACAACCATTTTGGCACGATGCATATCATCAACTCCAAGAAGGGTGTGTTCTACATGGCCGACACGCTTATCAACCGCCATCCTGACAAGGACGTGCTCGTAGACATTGCACGTCTGAGCGCAATGACCGTAAGATTCTTCAACGAAGAGCCGAGGATAGCCATGATAAGCTATTCAAACTTCGGTTCCGACGAGATAGGCAGTCCGGCTCAGGTTCATGCTGCCGTTGAGGCTATGCAGACACGTTATCCTGACCTGGCCATCGACGGCGAGATGCAGGTAAACTTTGCTCTCGACAACAAGCTGCGCGACGCCAAGTATCCGTTCTCGCGCCTTAAGGGCAAGGATGTCAACACGCTTGTGTTCCCTAACCTAAGCAGTGCCAACAACGCATACAAGCTGTTGCGTGCAATGAATTCTGACGCTGAGATTATCGGTCCTATCCAGATGGGTCTTAACAAGCCTATACACTTCACCGACTTCGAGTGCAGCGTACGCGATGTTGTCAATATCACTGCCGTGGCCGTTATCGACGCTTACGTGCAGAAGATAAAGGAGAACAGACAATAACGGCGCAGCTGCCTGCGATATAACATTATGTATGACGGCTCCAATGATGTAACGACATGTCATCGGAGCCGTCGTCCGTTTTACCCCAAATCTTGATTGCTGATAGGGGTTTATGTCTCATGTCAGAGCAACGCCATGTCTGGCAGCTTTAACTGAATGAGGTGTGTATAATATAAAAAGTGTGAAAAACTTTATCTTTCATGTCACTGACGGCCTTGTCATGCGTCTATGACAATAGAAACAAATGACATAATTAACAACAAAACGACACTATTATGAAAAAGCTGTTTATTCTGGCGCTGGCAGCAATGTTCTGCATGGCCGGCTTTGCCAAAAGCACACAAGAGGTAATCAACGAAATCACAAAGTCTACAGGTGCTCAGACCATAACGCTCAGCAAGGACCTTATTGTTGCGCAGGCTGCCGCCATGCCTGAAAATGTCAAGGCTCTCCTGTCTAATCTTGACGGTGGCACTCTCGTCCTGCTGTCTGAGGGCACCGACGAGCAGATTAAGACATTCAACGACAGGGTGGGAGAGATAGACTCTGAAGCTTATGAAGCCATGGCTTCGTTCGTTGACGAGTCAGACACAATAAAGGTATTCGGCAAGTGTGAGGGCGACTATGTTACCGAACTTTTCATCGCTTTTTCGGATGATGAAGATTGTGCCCTTATCGACGTTACCGGCAAGATAAGCAAGGAAGACGCCATGAAGCTCCTGAACAAAGACATGCTGCAGCAGATTCTTTAACCGTAAACAGGTCATCGCTCCGCATATTCTTCAGCAAGTAGACGGCTGAAAGCATGAATGCACAAAACAGATAATGCTGTGTGCGGGCTAATAACCTATTGTGTTTTAAGTTAAAGAAAGGTTTATATAAAAACGGACAAATGCCGGCTGTTGTGCCTGTGCATTTGTCCGTTTCCTTTTTATGGTCAAGGCATCATGGCCTTTTGTATGTCTTCATTGTGTGCGGCATCGCTGCCACATCCTCTTTCTTCTTATAGTCTTATAATCTGCTTCACGCCCTTCACGTTGCGCAGCTTCTTTATCAGCTGTTCCAGTTTCGATGTGTCCTCCACGTTTACCACGAGGTTACCGCGGAACAGTCCGTCGTTGCTGTCAATGTTTATGCTGCGCATCATGATGTTCTCTTCTTTCGATATAATGCTCGTTATGTTGTTCACGATGCCTATGTCGTCGTTTCCTATAATCTTCAGCGTGATAGAGTATTGCGATTTGCCCTTTCCGCTCCACATCGCCTTCACCACTCTGTAGCCGAATCGCTTTCTCAGCTCGGGTGCATTGGGGCAGTCGGTGCGGTGAATCTTAATTCCGCCGTTCACGGTTACAAATCCGAACACGTCGTCGCCGTATATCGGGTGGCAGCATTTCGACAGCGTATAGTCCACGCCTTTAAGGTTCTGGTCAATCACCAGCACGTCGTCGTTCGAGTAGGCAATCTCCTCGTTGGGGTTCTCAAAGCTAAACTCTTTCGCACTTCTTGCCGGAGCCGTTGGTGCGGTGTTGTTGTCGAACATCAGCACCTGCTGATACGTTTCTATTGTCTGGTTCACGTCGAGGCTTCCGTCAGCCATGTCTTTGTAGAAGTCGTTTGCTTCCTTATATCCCAGTTTCTTTATCAGGTGCGACACGGCACTCTCGTCAAAGTCGATCTTTCGGTTTTTCAGTCGGCGTTCAAACATCTCTTTTGCATACGCTCCGTCTTTCACCATAAGGTCTTTTATGGCCATTCTTATCTTCGACTTTGCGCGGCTTGTCTTCACGATGTTCACCCAGTCCTGTTTCGGCTTTTGCGTGCTCGACGTCATGATCTCCACCTGGTCGCCGTTTTTCAGTATGTATCTGAATGTAACCGCCTTGTTGTTTATCCTTGCTCCCGTGCAGTGGTTGCCTATGTTAGAGTGTATGCGGTAGGCAAAGTCGAGCACGGTGGCTCCTTTCGGAAACTTCATAAGGTCGCCTTTGGGCGTAAACACAAACACCTCGTCCTCATAAAGATCCATCTTAAACTGGTCTATCACCTGCAGGTCGTCCTTGTTCTCCAGCGCCGTTCTGATGCTGTTGAGCCATTCGTCAAGTCCGCTTTCGCCCTTCACGCCCTTGTATCTCCAGTGGGCAGCCAGTCCTCTTTCTGCCACCTCGTCCATGCGCTCTGTGCGTATCTGCACCTCCACCCATTTGTTTTCAGGTCCGAGCACGGTTATGTGCAGACTCTCGTATCCGTTCGACTTAGGCACGCTCAGCCAGTCGCGCATACGTTTCGGGTTAGGCTGATACATGTTTGTTATTATGGCGAACACCTGCCAGCACTGCATCTTCTCCAGTTCTGCCGGCGAGTCGAGTATTATTCTTATTGCAAACAGGTCATATATGCCTTCAAAGCCGCATTGCTGTTTCTTCATCTTCTGCCAGATGCTGTGAATGCTCTTTGTGCGTCCCTTCATGTGAAACTTCAGTCCGGCCTCTTTCAGCTTCTTGTCTATAGGCGTTATGAACTTTTCTATATAAGCGTCGCGGCTTTTCTTTGTCTCGTTGAGTTTCGCCTTTATCATGTAGTAGGCGTCGTGCTCAAGATATTTCAGGCTCAGGTCTTCCAGCTCGCTTTTCAGCTTATACAGTCCCAGCTTGTGTGCCAGTGGGGCATACAGATAGCTTGCCTCCTCGCTCACCTTCATCTTTGCCTCAGTGTTTGTGGTGTCCCTTATCTGCCTCATCAGGTTCACCCTGTCGGCAATCATTATCAGTATCACCCTCATGTCCTCGGCAAACGACAGCAGCAGGTTTCTGAAGTTTTCGCTCTCTATCACCGGATTCTTCTTATACAGTTCCTGTATGCTTCTGAGTCCGTGAATTATGGTAGATACGTTTTTTCCGAAGTTCTTTTCTATTTCCTCAAGCGAGTTGTCGTTTTCAGCCACGCTTGTATATAGAAGTATGGCCATCACGCCGTCGCGCTTCAGTCCAATCTCGCTCACGGCAATCTGTGCGGTCTGCAGACTCAGCAGTATGGGGTTCATTCCAAACACATCGCGCTGTATAAGGTCGTTTTCGAGAGCGGTTTTCAGATGCCTGAAGACGTTTTTCTCGTCTTCTCTTTTCAGCATGCCGTGTGCGTTCTCGCGCAGTCCGCGTATTATGTTTACAATGTCGTTTCTCTCTTTTTTGGTAAAGAACAGTTTTTCAGCCATATCCTTCTTGTATGTTAAGGGCATTGCCGCCTGTTGGCGTCTGCCGTTGATGAATTTATCTTTAAATGTCCGGCTTTGGCTTGTCTTCCATGTTTCAGCATGCGTGCCGGCGTGTATGCTTACAGGTTAATAATGCCTTTGCACGGCAACTTTTCATGGTCTGCCGGAGTACATTGTTATGCAAACTTACACATTTTTCCTGATATTTTCGGATGTTCTTTCAAATAAATTAAATAATAAGGCATTTCTGACAATAAGTAATAACTTTTTAATATCTAAAGTTATGTTTTTTAAGAAAAAAACTATATATTTGTAACTGATTTACTGAAACCTTATAAAATTATAATACTTATGTTATCACCAGAAGACTTAAAGCAGATTGCCGAAAAAGGCATAACCGAAGAACAAGTAGCAACCCAACTCGAAGAGTTTAAAAAAGGCTTTCCTTTCCTGAAGCTCGAGGCAGCAGCAGGCATAGGCCGTGGCGTCATTGCTCCTGCCGACAGTGAGCGTGCCGACTATATCGCAAAGTGGGAAGCCTATAAGGCAGAAGGCAAGA
This sequence comes from Prevotella sp. CAG:255, assembly GCF_000431195.1. Lineage (NCBI taxonomy): Bacteria > Pseudomonadati > Bacteroidota > Bacteroidia > Bacteroidales > Prevotellaceae > Prevotella > Prevotella sp. CAG:255. The sequence continues at coordinate 55,930 of NZ_HF986828.1, forward strand.
AGATCGTAAAGTTTGTTCCTGCCAGTGGAGCTGCCAGCCGTATGTTCAAGGATATGTTCGCTTTTCTCGGCGCTGACTATGACGAACCGCGTACTGACTTCGAAAAGAAATTCTTCGACAACATAGAGAAGTTTGCTTTCTATGATGAGCTTAACGCAGCTTGCGTAAAGAATGAGGGCAAGGACATCGCAGCCCTTGTTGCTGCCGGCAACTACAAGGCTGTTGTTGCCAATATGCTCGAGTCTAGGGGCCTTAACTACGGACAGCTGCCAAAGGGCCTGCTGCTCTTCCACAGATATGAAGACGGCGTGCGCACTCCTCTCGAGGAGCATCTTGTTGAGGGAGCATTATATGCGTCAAGCGCAGGCGAGGCTAATGTTCACTTCACCGTAAGCCATGAGCATAAGGCTCTGTTTGAGAAGAAGGTGGCTGAGAAGAAAGACAAATATGTTGCCAAGTTCGGCATCAACTACAATATCTCTTTCTCTGAGCAGAAGCCCAGCACCGACACTATTGCCGCCAACCCGGACAACACTCCGTTCCGCAATGCCGACGGCTCTCTGTTGTTCCGTCCCGGAGGTCATGGCGCTCTCATCCAGAATCTTAACGACATCGACGCCGACGTAATCTTTGTAAAGAACATCGACAACGTTGTGCCCGATCGTCTTAAGAACGACACCGTAACCTACAAGCAGCTCATTGCCGGAATTCTAGTAACGTTGCAGGAAAAGGTGTTCAGCTATCTGCGCCTGCTCGACAGCGGCGAGTATAGCAATTCACAGATTGAAGAAATCATACGTTTCGTTCAGAACGATCTGTGCTGCCGCAAGCCAGACATCAAGAATCTTGAGGATGCCGACCTCGTTATCTATCTGCGCTCAAAGCTCAACCGTCCTATCCGTGTCTGCGGAGTTGTAAAGAACGTTGGCGAGCCGGGCGGAGGTCCGTTCCTTACCTACAATCAGGACGGCACCATCAGTCTGCAGATACTTGAGAGCAGCCAGATAGACAAGAGCAACACCGAATACATGAAGATGTTCACTGAGGGTACACACTTCAATCCCGTTGACCTCGTTTGTGCCGTTAAGAATTATAAGGGCGAGCCGTTCAATCTGCCTGACTATGTTGACAAGACAACAGGATTTATCAGCAGCAAGAGCAAGAACGGCAAGGAGCTGAAGGCTCTCGAGTTGCCGGGCTTGTGGAATGGTGCTATGAGCAACTGGAACACAGTGTTCGTAGAAGTTCCTCTGTCAACATTCAACCCCGTAAAGACCGTCAACGACCTTCTTCGCGAGCAGCATCAATAAGATAAAAATAGAGAATTGGGATTCTTTACATGCCCAATTCTCTATTTTTCTTTATTATATAATATATTTTTTGTTTTATAATTAGCTACACTGAACTGCGTTTCATAATTTATAAATAGCTAATGTTGAACTACGTTTCATAATTAGCTATGCTGAACTTCGTTTGCGCTTAGTGCCAATGTAAACAATAAGGCGGGCTGAAAATCACAATACATTTGGATTTTTCGTTTTTCACTTTTAACTTTCATTTTCGTAAGACGCACTACGTTGCCATTGTGCCGGCTGATTTGCAATCTGCCGGAATATAATATCAGGATCTGAGATCCGCTAAAAGTACCGCTGCCTTATGAAGTGAGTAATGAAAAATTTA